>CAJPTB010000020.1 GCA_905373325.1 uncultured Ancrocorticia sp. | reverse complement strand
GGGGAATCGGACGGTGCGGTCCGAACTCCTCGATCAGCACAGGAGCCTCGACTCCGAGTTCCTCGAGGGACTTCGAGGCAAGCTGCTCGTATCGCATCCGGGTTTCAGCCCGAAGCAGTTCGTGGCGATGCGCGGCGTCTTCCAGCTCGCGCAAAGCGGCGTTCGCCTCGTCGAGCTCCCGCCGAACGGCCTTCAGGGCGGAATTGCGAAGCTCACGCTCCTCTTCCCCGCTCTTTCGCCTCCTTTCCGCCGATTCGCGCACCCGCTGCGCCACCGCCAAGGCTCGAGAAGCCCAGTCGGCCACACGGCCCGCCAGCTCCGCCGCGTGCTCCCTGCGTCGGGCTTGACGCTCTTCGCGTTCGATCCTTTCCGCGAGCGCCTGCGCGCTTTTCATGAGGGCGTCGGCGCGTCCGGCGACGGCTCGCAGCCGTTCCTCGCCATGGGCGGCGCGCTGGGACTCCGCGGCACGGGCAGCGCGTTCCGCGAGGTCGTCGGGGTCCGCCAGCGCGGCGTCGCGCCGGGCGGACAGAGACTCGAGGTCCTCCCGCCTGCTGCGCAGCTCGACGTTGATGGCGTCCAGGCGCGATGCGTTTGACTCTGCTTCGCTGCGCGACGCCGAAAGGGACTGCCTCAAAACGCCCAACTGCGCTGCCGCCGCAGCCTCCGAACGTGAAGATGCCGAGGACGCCGAGCATCGGGCCGAGCGCGAATCCCGAGCGGCCAGCTCCGCCCCGGTCTCCTCGTGTTCCGAACGAGCTTTGGCGAGCCGCTCCTGACAGCGACGCACGCCTTCCTCGGCCGTCTCGGCTTCCCGGCGGGCTTTCTCCGCTTCCCGCTCTGCGCTCTCGAAAGCCGCTCTGCGAGCCAAGATCGAAGCCTGCGAAACCTCGCCGCCCCGCGCAAATTCGCGGTCGATCACGTCTCCCGCGAGCGTTGCCGCGGCCGGAGCCCCCGCCTGAATCAAAAGACGAGCGGCCTCGAGGTCGCGGGCAAGGGCGTATTCGGCGAGGAAACTCGCGATCGCGTCAGCCGAAGAGCCGCTTGCGCGGACCACGTCGCACGCGGGCACCGCGCGATCCGGCCCCAAGCCCGCCGCCGCGATGGCTTCGCGCACAAGCCGCTCCGTACTTTCCGGCCTTGCCCCGCCGGGGTGGACGAGGTGAAGCCTTCCGGCCTCGGCCTCGCGGGCCGCTCGCAGCGCGTCGATCGCGGCGTCAAGGCTCTCCGCCGCGAGCCCGCTCGCGGCCCCGGCAAGGGCGGCTTCGACGGCGGCTTCCCATCCCCCGTCCACCGCGAGTCTCTCGCGAACAAGTCCGTCTATCCCCGCGCAATTGCCCCATGCCCACGCCGTGGCGTCTTCAGGGGCGAGGGCTCCCTTGAGCGCCTGAGCCTTTGCCTCCCACGAAGCTGTCTGGGACCTCGTCTCCAGCAAGCGGGAGCGGGCCTCCTCCAGCGCGGCCGCCGCGGCGCTGAGCTCCGCGGAGTTCGCCTCGTGCCGCTCGGTCAGCGGGTCTTCGGCTTGGGCTCCGGCCACAATGTCCTGCTCGAGCCTTGCCACTTCGGCCTTTGCCTGATCGGCCCGCCGTTTCGCCGCCTCCAAGCTTTCGCCTGCCCTGCGTTTCTCAGCTTCGAGGGCTTCGACCCGGCTTGACGCAGCGGAGATCTGTCCGGCCATCCTCGCGGCGTCCTCGCGCTTGTCGGCGGCGGCTTTGGCGAGGGCGGCACGCTCGCGCTCGGCCCGATGCTCGGCGTCCTCGGCATCTTCACGTTCGGAGATCGCTGCCGTGAGGGCGTCTTGCGCGGTCGCGGCCCGCTCCCTCAGCTCGTCCTCTTCGGCGCGCGCCTGATCGGCTCGCCGGACGATGTCCTCCGGCCTCTCCCCGTGGAAAGGCCTCGCCGCAGATGCGAGAGATCGCTGCCTTTCACCGGCGAGCTGACCCAAGGAACGGAAGCGCTCTTCCAGAGAGGACGCTTTCTCCCACCTTTCAATGAGCGCAGCCAGCTTGGGATTCGCGGCGGCGGCCTCGGCCTCGAGTCGGGCGAGTCGCGCTTGGGCGTCGCCAACTCGCGCCCTCTCGTCCGCCCGCCGTTCCGAGAGCTTCGATTCGTCCACCTCGTGCGACTCGACCCTTGCCTGCTGCTGCGCGAGATCGTCGGCCAGCAGCCGCGCTTTGGCGTCGCGGGCCTCGGCCTGCATGATCTGGGCCTTGCGGGCGGCTTCCGCCTGCCTCGCCAAGGGCCCGAGCTGCCTGCGCAATTCGGCCGAAAGATCCTCGATCCTCGCCAAAGACCCGCTCATCGATTCGAGTTTGCGCAGAGCCTTCTCTTTCCGCCGCCGATGTTTGAGGACTCCGGCCGCCTCCTCGATGAACCCTCTGCGGTCCTCCGCGCCTGCTTTGAGCACTTCGTCAAGCTTGCCTTGGCCGATGATGACGTGCATCTCGCGCCCCATGCCCGTGTCCGAAAGGAGCTCCTGGATGTCGAGCAGCCTGCAGGACGCGCCGTTGATCGCGTACTCGGATCCCCCGCTGCGGAAAAGCGTTCTGGAGATCGTCACTTCCGTGTAGTCGATCGGCAAAACCCCGTCGGAGTTGTCGATCGTGAGCGAGACCTCGGCCCTGCCGAGAGCCGGACGCTTGGACGTTCCCGCGAAGATGACGTCTGCCATGTTGCCTCCGCGGAGATTCTTCGCTCCCTGTTCTCCCATCACCCAGGCCAGCGCGTCGACGACGTTGGACTTGCCGGACCCGTTCGGGCCGACGACGCAGTTGATGCCCGGCTCGAACCTCAAAGTGGTGGCGGCCGCGAAGGATTTGAACCCTCGGAGCGTCAAAGTCTTCAGGTGCACATACACACGATAAGACACATAGGCAAATTACGTGATCTTTCTGGCCCGCCAGCTATAATGCATCCCCCATTTCTCGCGGATCTTAACGATCCCATACTCTCCGAGAATCCACATGTCAAGTGTGAGCACACCCCTTGACTTATCGGATAGACTGGGGAATGATATGTCACCGTACGAGACAATCCCCAAATGTCGTACCACTACACGGGGAGTGAGAATACCCAGTGGTTAATTTTATCTTAGAAAGAAGGGACCAGATACTCTTCGCCGCCTGGCAGCACCTTTCGCTAGTCACGCAGTGCTTGCTGTTGGCGACCGTCATCGGAACGGTCATTGCGGCGCTCAGCTATCGGAGCAGTCTGTTTACATCCCTTACAAACAATATTTCCGCCATAGGGTTGACAATACCTTCGTTTGCCCTCATTGGCTTGCTTATAGCGCCAGCGGGTTTCGGAGTTTTGCCCGCAGTCGTCGTCGTGACGTTCTACGCGGCCCTGCCGATCCTGCGCAACGCCCTTGTCGGCTTTTCCGGCGTCGACCGCAATATCGTGGAAGCCGCCAGAGGCCAAGGAATGTCGAAGTCCGCGACCTTCCTCAAGGTCGAGCTTCCACTCGCCTGGCCCGTCATCTTGGCGGGAATGCGGATTTCGGCGCAAATGTCCATGGGCATCGCGGCGATCTCCGCATACGTGCTCGGCCCCGGGCTCGGAGGCTACATCTTCTCCGGCCTTTCGCGGCTCGGCGGGGCGAACTCCTTCGAGTCCGTCCTCACCGGCGTCGTGGCCATCATTTTGCTGGCGTTCATACTCGACGGTCTCCTCGTTCTGCTCGGCCGTCTGACGATTTCACGAGGTATCAATGTCTGAGAACAATTCTGCCAACCCGACCCTCGGGACCGATTCTGCGACCGACGACCCTTCGATCACCGGCGCCACGATCATCTTGGAGGAGGTGACGAAAGACTACGGCGGCGCCCAGCCCGCGGTCGACCATCTCACGCTTGAAATCCCTGCCGGCCAAACGGTCATGTTCGTCGGACCGTCGGGATGCGGCAAAACGACGACGCTGAAAATGATCAACCGGCTCATCGAGCCCACATCCGGCCGCATCGTGATCAACGGCGACGACGTCACGCAGATGAACGGCGACAAACTGCGCCGCCACATCGGCTACGTCATCCAGGCGGGCGGCCTCCTCCCGCATATGACGGTCGCCGAAAACATCGCCATCGTCCCCAAACTCCTCGGATGGGACAAGAAGCGGATATCCGAACGCGTCGATGAGCTTCTGGACCTCGTTTCGCTCGAGCCCGGCGAATACCGCAATCGTTATCCCAAAGAGCTCTCAGGCGGCCAGCAACAGCGCGTCGGCGTGGCGCGCGCCCTCGCCGCGGATCCGCCGGTCCTCCTCATGGACGAGCCCTTCGGCGCCGTGGACCCCATTACCCGCCAGCGCCTCCAAGACGAGCTCATCCACATCCAGTCCGAGCTCCACAAGACGGTCGTCTTTGTCACGCACGACTTCGACGAGGCCATCAAACTCGGCGACTGGATCGTCATCTTCAACGTCGGCGGCCAAATCATGCAGTACGACACCCCCGACCAGATTTTGGCGAATCCCGCGAACGAATTCGTCGAAGACTTCATCGGCTCAGGCGCGGGCCTGCGCCAGCTCGGCCTCGCGAGAGTCAGCGCTGTTCAGCTCAAGGAAGCCGTTCGCGCCCGCCCGGGCGAAGACACGCGCGAGGTCGCCAAGCGGATCAGGGACGCCGGCGTGCGCCACGCGGCGGTTCTCGACCTCAAAGAACGTCCGGTGGGTTGGGTCACGCCCAAGCAGCTTTTGCGCACGGACCGGGTGAAGACCAAGTACTCCGACGACTTCCCGCTGGTGGGCGCCAGCTCGTCGCTCGACGACGCCCTCGACGCCATGCTGGTTGCGGGATCGACCGAAGCGCTCGTCCACGGCAAGCGGGGCAAGTTCCTCGGACTCATCACGGTCAACACCGTCATTCGAGCCATGGAGGAGATCTCTTCGAAGAATCCGGAAGACACCCCCGACGCGCCGATGGGGCACAACGCGGGAGCCTCCACGGACGACGCCGACTCCGAGGCCGTCGACTCCGAAGACGGATCGCAAGCTTCCGAAGGCTCCCAGCCCGCCGAAGCGGAGACCCCCAAGGCAGACGCGACCCTCGAGAACAGCGGTGAGGGCGTATGACCAAGGCAAGGAAAAAGGTCAATGGATTGACGTGGAGGAGCCTGCTCGTCCAGCCCATTGCCCTGCTCATCATTCTCATCGTCATGCTGACATGGCTGAACACCGCGGATTTGAGCGAAACAGAGAAAGTCACCCTCGCCTCCGCCCAGCTGCAAAGGCTGACTTTGGAGCATCTCAATCTGACGGTCGTATCGGCGGTCATCGTGCTCGCGTTGGCCATTCCCATGGGGATCATCCTCACGAGAAAGCCGTTCCGACGCCTGTCTACGCCCGTCATGGTGCTCGCAAACATCGGACAGGCCGCTCCGACGGTGGGCCTCGTCGTCCTTTTCGCCTTCTGGCTCGACTTCGGATACAAAGCGGCGCTGGCAAGCCTGGTGGTCTACGCGTTCCTGCCCGTCCTGAAGAACACGATGGTGGGCCTGCGGGCGGTCGACCCGAAACTCGTCGAGGCCGCCCGAGGCATGGGAATGTCAAGCCCGGCCATTCTCGCCAAGGTCGAGCTTCCCCTCGCCGTTCCGGTCATGCTCGCGGGCATCCGCACGGCGCTCGTTCTCCTCGTGGGAAGCGCCACGCTGGCCACATTCGTCAAGGGCGGCGGCCTCGGCCTCCTCATCACGACGGGCGTCAACCTCAACCTGACCCGGGTGCTCGTGTTCGGATCCTTGCTTGTCGCGGTTCTCGCGCTCGCCGTCGATTGGGCGGCACGCGTCGTCGAATTTGTCTTCTACCCGAGGGGGCTGTGAACATGAGAGCGAAACGAAAAGGCGTGCTTGCGCTGCTGGCCGCCTGCCTGACGAGCCTGTCGGCGTGCGGACTCCAGCCGTCGACTTCCGGCATTGAGCCCGTCGGCCCGGGCAAGATCAAGCCGATTCCCGGGGCCAAGGGCATAAAAGTCACCGTGGGGTCGAAGGCTTTCACAGAGCAGCTGATCCTCGGCAAGATCGCGGTCTACACCGCCGAGGCCTCCGGTTTCGACGTCGTCGACATGACGAGCGTCCCAGGCTCGCAGCCCGCCCGTCAGCTTATGGTCAACGGCGAGACAAACCTGGGCTGGGAGTACACCGGAACCGCATGGCTCACCTATATGGGCCACACTCACGGAATGGCCAATCAGAAGGCGCAGTGGAAGGCAGTGAGCGATCAGGACCGCCCCAACGGAATCACCTGGGGCAAACCCTCGAAGCTCAACAACACCTACGCGTTGGCGGTGCGCGAGGAATACGCGAAGGAAGAGGGGATTGAGAAACTCTCCGACATCGCGAAGCTTCCCCCTGCCAAACGGACGCTATGCGTGGACGCAGAGTTCAACTCCCGCACCGACGGCCTCAATCCGCTGCTCAGCAAGTACGGAATTCCGCGCGGAAACCCCAACGGCGTGCCGGAGCAGAACGTTTCCGTCATGGACACGGGAACGATCTACACGGCAACCGACAGAGGATCGTGCAACTTCGGCGAGGTTTTTTCGACCGACGGGCGCATCAAGTCGCTCAATTTGAGGGTGCTCAAAGACGATCTCGGTTTCTTCCCCGCTTACAACGTCTCTCCCGTATACGCGACGTCTCTCGTCAAAAAGTTCCCGAAGCTCCGCGCGTACTTCGATCAGATGGCGCCGCTTCTGACGGACGACGAGATGCGGGAGATGAATTTAAAGGTCGACGTCGAAGGCCAGGATCCTTCGAAAGTCGCCCGCGAATGGCTGATCTCCAAGGGTTTCGTAACCAAGAAATAAGCGTCGCGAACGTCGACGCCGCACGAAGGCCATAGATCCTGAGAGACAGCGAACGAGGGGGCAGCGGCAAAATGCGCTGCCCCCTCGTTCGCTGTCATCTTCTATGAGCCCGGAATCACGGGTTTTGACTTCTCATCCGGCTGTGCCTTGTCGAGCCTTTGCCCGAACGGTCGCCGGCTCTTCTTTGCCCGGCTCCGGTTCACTCCCACCTGGCGTTGGCCAAGCCCCCGGCGATGCGGTCCGCGATCGCATCGACCGCCTCACGCTTGTCAGGGTTCGGGCTGGAGACGGTCACCTGTTGGCCCTCGTGGAAGCCGGCCGCCATGAGCTCTGTGGCCGAATCCGCCGAAACGCCGTCGATGAAGACGTTTCCTCCGAGAGTTTTCACAAGCTGGGCAAGCTGAGCTGCGGGCCTGACGTGAAGGCCGCCGTCGTCGGTGACGACGACCTCGCGCGAATACCCCGTGCTCTTTTCTGACATATGTGTTTCCTTTCGAATCAGTTGAACCAGAGCGAGATTTCCTTCTCCGCGTTTTCCTCCGAATCGGAGGCGTGGATGAGGTTCTCGATGTTTCCGTGACCCCATTCGCGGGCCAGGTCTCCGCGGATGGAACCGGGAACGGCTTGAGTCGGGTTCGTGGCGCCGGCCAGCGCCCGTACGCCTTCGATGACGTTCGCGCCGCTGAAAACGGCGGCGACTACGGGGCCGCGAGTCATGTATCGGACGATTTCGGGGAAGAACGGCTTATCGGCGAGATGCGCATAGTGCACTCGAAGAACCTCTTCCTTCGCCCGCATGTACCTGAGGTCTTCGAGCTTGTACCCTTTGGCTTCGATGCGCCCGAGTATCTCGCCGACGAGCCCCCGCTCGACGCCGTCGGGCTTGACCAGAATGAAAATGCGCTGAGAGTCCATGGGCCAATTGTTTCATGGAAGCAGACCGGAAGATGCGCCCATCGTCCCGAGAAAACCGCGCTCAAACGCCCCGTTTGGGCGGCTCTTGGGAAGCCTCGGCCGCCGTTCCCCGTTGCCTCGCCGACATTCGACGGCGCCCCGCGTTCGAATACCGCGCGAGCGCTGCGTGCGAACACTGTGAGCGAGCTCCGCGCGCGAGCCCGGCGTGCGAATGCAGCCAGGCGCTACGCCCCGTCTGCCCCCGGCTTTCCCATGAGAGTGCGGGCGGCGGCGACCAGCTGAATGGAGCCGAGGACGACCACGGCAGGCGAGGCCATGGGCGCGCCGTCGTCTGACTCGGCCAGGCCGGCTGCGCGGTCGATCGCCTCGGCCAGGTCTCGCTCGACGAAAACTCGTCCGTCTCCGAAAACGCCGCCCGCGATGTCTGCGAGTTCGTCGGCGTCCATCGCCCGATCCGACGCGATGTCGGTGACGACGACCGCGTCCAAGACGGGCTCTAGGACCCCGAGGAAGCCCTCGACGTCTTTGTCGGCCATCATTGCGACGACGCCGACGAGCCTGCCCGGAAAGTACTCGCGCAGAGCGTCGGCCGTGGCCTGCGCGCCGTGGGGATTGTGCGCGGCGTCGGCCACGACCGTCGGCGAGCTTCGAACGATTTCCAGACGCCCCGGAGACGAAACCGACATGAAGGCGTGCTCGACGACGTCGGCCGCGAATGCGCCGCCCCCGAAGAAGGCCTCCGCCGCCGCGAGGGCGATGGCGGCGTTGCGAGCCTGATGCTCCCCCTTCAGCGCCAGCGGGACGTCTTCGTAGCGGGCCGCCGGGGTTTGAAGGGTGACAAGCTGGCCGCCGACGGCCGTTTCGCGCGAGACTAAATGCAACGACGGGCCCTCGGCGACGAGGTGGGCCTTCGCTTTGCGGGCGGCGTCCATCACGATCTGGGCGACGGATTCCTCCTGCCCCGCCGAGACGACGAACGAGCCGGGCTTGACGATTCCGACCTTTTCCCTCGCGATCTCCTCGATCGTGTGGCCAAGCCACCGCTCGTGGTCCATGGCGACGGGAAGGATGACGGCGACGTCTGCCTCGATCACGTTTGTCGCGTCCCACAGCCCGCCCATTCCGACTTCGACGACGGCCACATCGACGGGCGCGTTTGCGAAGGCCGCGTAGGCCATGACGGTGAAGACCTCAAAGAAGCTCATCCGCGGTCCGCCCGCAGCAGTCGACTTGCGGTCGACCAGTTCGACGACGGGTTCGACGTCCTCCCATGCGGCAAGAAAGTCCTCGCGGGAAATCGCTGCGCCGTCGATGGCCATGCGTTCGCGAACCGACGTCAGGTGAGGCGAGGTGAATCTGCCCGTGCGCAGGCCGCGCTCGCGCAAAAGGGCTTCGACCATTCGGGCGGTGGAGGTCTTTCCGTTTGTTCCCGTGATGTGAATCGACCGAAACGCGCGCTCGGGATTGCCCAACATCGCCAGAGCCTCACGCACGCGTTCGAGCGAGGGCTGCACCTTGTGCTCGGGCGCGCGAGTGAGGATCGAGCGGTAGACGGC
The DNA here is from genome assembly GCA_905373325.1 of uncultured Ancrocorticia sp. Taxonomy (GTDB): domain Bacteria; phylum Actinomycetota; class Actinomycetes; order Actinomycetales; family Actinomycetaceae; genus Peptidiphaga. The sequence goes on along the minus strand of CAJPTB010000020.1, from coordinate 2,650 downwards.
GTCGACCGCGCCGTCCAGAGCGATCCTCTCCGCCTCGGCGACCGCATCCGGCGGTGGGCCGGACTGCGAATCGTCGGCGACGACGTCCGCGACAACGCTCGGATCGGGGCCCGCGACAAGCCCCGAGGAGACAATGGCTTTGACGGCGGCGTCGAACTCCTCGTCCTCCGCGGCCTCCCGCGCCAGACGCGCGGCCTCCTCGTCCTGGGCTTCCTCGTCCGGTGCCTCCTCGTCCCGGGCTTCCTCGTCTCGCTCCCTTTCCGAGGCGGAGCTCATTCCTCCCCCGCCCCGAAGCTCGGCCGGAAAGCCCCGCGTTTCGCCGCGGAGGCCTTCCCTCCCGTCGAAGCCTTCCCCGTCGGGGCCGTTGTCGTCAGGGCCGCTCTCGCGGGGGCCGCCTTGGCCTTGCATCGGGCCTCCGTTCATCTTTTCCTGGCCGTTCCTGCCTGCCTATTGGCTTCGGATCAAGCTTTTTCGACGTCGATCGTGAGATCGGAAGCCGCCCGCACGTCGGTGCGCACGGCGAGCGTCTCTCCCGCGATGAAGTCGATGTGCGCCTCGACCGCGCTGATGCGCGGCTCCGGAACGCCGAGTGTGAGCGCGATCCTGTCGGAGACGTGCAGGCCGGCGGCTCTGCGGGCCTCCTGCACCGCCCTCACGACGTCGCGCGCATATCCCTCGGCTTCGAGATCGTCGTCGACGTTGACGTCGAGGGCGATGTAGGAGCCGGAGGGAAGGATCGTCGCGACGGCCCCGTCGTCGGCCACGACCGACGTCGTCACCGTGTACTGGCCCTCCCTGAGGCGAATCGGAGGCTCCGTGTGGAGCACCGCTCCCCCGTCGACCTCCTCCCAGGCGCCCTCGCGGGCCGCTTTGAAAAGAGACGACGTGAGCTTGCGCTGCTCGGGCTCGAGCTCGCGCGGAAGGACGGCGAGCTCCCGGGTTGCCGTCATGCCGTAGGTCTCGATGCTTTCGAGGCGGACCTCCTTGACGTTGACCTCCGAGGCGACGAGGTCGGAGAAGTCGGAGAGGTCTTGATCCGACACGATCCAGAGAGTCCTCAGCGGGAGTCGGACACGGAGCTTGTTCGCCTTGCGCAGCGAATGCCCGGCCGAGACGATCTCGCGCACTTCGTCCATCTGGGCGACCAGCTCGGGGGCGTCACATGTTTCGGGAAGCTCAGGCCAGTCGGTCAGGTGGACCGAACGCTCACCGGTGAGCCCCTTGTACATTTCCTCGGTCAGAAGGGGAAGGAGGGGTGCAAGGATTTTCGACACGTTGACGAGCACCGTGTAAAGCGTGTCGAAAGCCCTCTCATCCTCGTTCCAGAAACGGTCGCGCGAGGTGCGGACGTACCAATTTGTCAGCATGTCGATGTAATCGCGAACGCTCTGGCACGCCGAGGATATGTCGAAGGCGTCGAGGTCTTCGCGCACGGCGTCGGCGAGCCTCTTCGTATGCGCCAGAACGTACCGGTCCTGCACGTCGAGCGCAGCGAGGGCCTGCGCATCGGCGAGGTCGATGCTCTCGGCGAGGTAGCCCTGGCCTCCGTCGGCCGCTCCGGCATAGAGGGTGAAGAAATAGTAGGCGTTCCACAGCGGAAGAAGCACCTGCCGCACGGCGTCGCGGATCGCGGCCTCCTTGACCACGAGATTGCCCCCTCGCACCACGGGCGAGCTCATGAGGAACCAGCGCATGGCGTCGGAGCCGTGCCGGGCGAACACCTCGGAGACGTCAGGGTAGTTGCGAAGAGACTTCGACATTTTCCGCCCGTCGTCGCCCAGGACGATGCCGTGCGAGACGCAGTTGCGGAAAGCGGGCCGGTCAAAAAGCGCCGTGGCGAGGACGTGGAGGGTGTAGAACCAGCCGCGGGTCTGCCCGATGTACTCGACGATGAAGTCGCCCGGGTAGTGGTTGTCGAACCAGTCCCTGTTTTCGAACGGATAGTGCACTTGGGCGAAGGGCATCGAGCCGGATTCGAACCAGCAGTCGAGGACGTCGCTCACCCTGCGCATGGTCGATTTCCCGCTCGGATCGTCGGGATTGGGCCTGGTCAGTGTGTCGATGAACGGACGGTGCAGATCGGCGACCTCCACGCCGAAGTCCTTCTCCAGCTCGGCGAAGGAGCCGTAGACGTCCACTCGGGGGAAGTTCGGGTCGTCGCTTGTCCACACGGGAATCGGGGCGCCCCAATAGCGATTGCGCGAGATCGACCAATCGCGCGCTCCGGCCAGCCAGTTGCCGAAGATTCCGTCTTTGACGTGTTCGGGCGTCCACGTGATCTCCTGGTTGAGCTCGACCATGCGGTCCCGTATGGCCGTCACCTTGACGAACCAGGAAGACACGGGCTTGTAGATGAGCGGCTTGCGGCAGCGCCAGCAATGGGGGTAGCTGTGGACGTAGCTCTTGCGCTGGACGAGCACGGCTCGCCTGTCGCGCTCGATCGCAGCCAGCGGCCCGCTCGAGTCGCGCAGATCCGCGATGATCGGCTTGTTGGCGTCGAAGACATGCAAGCCCTCGTAATCGGGGACTTCGGCGGTGAAGCAGCCTCCTTCGTCGACCGGGGCGACCGTGCCGATTCCGGCCTCCTGGCAGGCGATCATGTCGTCCTCGCCGAAGGGCGCAATGTGGACCAGACCGGTGCCGTCCTCCG
>CAJPTB010000019.1 GCA_905373325.1 uncultured Ancrocorticia sp. | reverse complement strand
AGCTCGAACAGGAAAGAATCGAGATGCTCTGTCGCCTGTCGGCGAATCATCTCGTCATGCCTTTCAAGGAGAATAGGCCAGTGCGCATGTCGCAAAGGAACGTTCTGGGCGCCCTCGCGGACGAGCAGCTCACCGACGTCGAACACCCTTTTTTGCCGTTTGTCTCCCTTAGGCGTGTACTCTCCTTGCTTGCTAAATGGGACAGGAAACCCGTCGCCATGTGCGGCAATGTACAAAAGCACAACCGCTCCCTGGTCAAGTGCGTGAATCTGAGACATAATGCGGATCTGCCCTTCAACATAGGGGCGCACAATGTCCTGCAAACATGCCCCGTCCCAGTCATCCCGATTGACGTCACCCATTCCAACGGGCATCCCGTCGTCTTTGACGCCGATGAGCATGTAGCCTCCCCTAGGAAGATTCGACAACGCGACGACGTCCTTGACGAAATTGAGACGATCGGGCTTCTGCCTATCTTTCAAATCAAGCGTCGACTTGAATTCAAGTTCGGTCTGCTCGCCCTGCCTCATCAGCTTAACAAGCTTTTCTCTGTCCGTCCTTCCGTCGACGACAATCACGGCTTTTCTACCTAATTTATGCACCACACGGCACCCAATCAATGGACGTAAACATTCTGCCACCAAGCATACGAAACTGTTTTCCGCCCAGGAGCTGACGCCTTGTGGAAATTCAACACGTTATCGGGCGTAAACGGTTTCCGCGCACACGCAAGAAACTCTCAAATCCCGTTTCTCTCCCCTTTGACAGAAAACAGATGCTCTCAATCACGCAGAGACACAACCCTGGGCCATTGCACAGACCTCCTTGAGGATGGAATGGCCCTAAGGAACCCAGGAACTTTGCTCTTCTCTTAAAACAACCACAAACTCGTTTCGTCATCATCCCTGAAAATTTCGTGTCAAACACGCAATCGCTTCATCGCCGTCATCACATGACTGTCGCATCGACTTTCGTCGCACCGCCTTTCCCTCCACTCAAACGTCACTGCGAATTTACCGTACTAGGCCCGACACAGCCCGCCAATGCCTCGGCAAGGCGTTCACGCGCCGCCGAATCGGCCGCCACATCCTTCATCTTGCCCGCTACGGAGGCTTCGACCGACCTCGCGCACGCCGGGATGCGAGACAGGCTCTCCAGCGCTTCGGCCGCCTCCACATCGCCGACGCCGTCGGCCACCATATCGACGAGAACGGGAACGGCAGCCGCCTCGCCCAGCCGCCCCAACGCCAGAGCCGCATGCTTGCGCGCAGTCACATCCGAATCGCCAAGAGCCCCGACAAGGACGACGTCGGCGCCGGGCGCCTCCGGCATAGCGGCGATCGCCAGTACGGCGCGACGCCGAATGTCGACGTCGTCGGATTGGGCGCCCGTGCGCAGCCCGGCGACGACGTCGCCGTCCGAGCGAGCGAGCGCCCATTGCAAGGCTCCGGCGACGTTTGGATCAGATTCGGACAGGACCGCTCTGACCAGCAGATCCACTGGAGGCGCCACGTCCGCCGGCCAGGACAGCACGGACTGCTGCCTGCGGGAGGCACTGGCCGAGCCCAGACCCCGAACGAGTTTGACGATGCGTACGGCTTCCTGCCAATCGGCGGGCCTGGATGCCGCAATCGCCCGAAGCCGGTCGAGCAGTTCGCGTTCTCGGTCCAGGCGTTCCTCCGTCTGACGAATGAGGTCGTCGACCAGGGCGGCCGGCGCGCGACAGGGGTCCTCTAGAATGCGACCAATCTGCTTGAGCGTGAGCCCCAGAGAACGGAGGGTCTTCACCTGAAGAATCGTCCGCACGTCGTCGTCCGAATAGTCCCGATAGCCGCCGATGGTGCGGCCCGTCGGCCGCACCAGGCCCATAGCGTCGTAGTGTCGAAGCATCCGAACACTGACGCCGGTATAGCGGGCCACATCGCCGATCAGCAATCCGCGCCCTCCTGAAGCCGTCTCGCCTCAGCGGCGGCGCCTTCCGCATTCTCCGCCGCGCCCTGCGGCCTCTTCGCCTCGGCTTCGGCCGCCGGCGCGGCGTCGGGCCACACGCCGCCGGCATCCAAGGCAACTGTGCGTTTGGCCTCTTCAATCGCCGCGTCGAAGCCGAGCTCTGAGTCCAGGCGAAGCGACTCCGTGGCGCGGGCGTGGGCCGCCTTCGCGGGATTCGGGCTTTCAGCCGCCCTGTCCAGAGCGGACTCAACGGCGTCGCCGAGGCCGATCAGCGCCCGGCTTAGACTCAGCTGGACGTCGCGGTCCCCGCGGCCAAGCTGGCTCGCCAGTTCCTCACCCAAAGCCTTCTTCTCGCCCTCGGGCACAAGGGCGACGGCGCAGCGCCACGCCGTCCGGGCAAGTTCGTCATCGGAATCGCGCAGCATGTCGCGGGTGATCCAACCCCAGGCGCTCTTGTCCCCGATCTTCGAAAGGGTATGCAACGCCTGACTGCGAGCCTGTCGGCATTCGGAGCCCAGTTCTTTGCGGAGCCGGGGCAAAACAGCCTCCGACGGCAGACGGGTCAGCGCCCAGGACAGCATGTCGCGCACGAAGAAATCCGGCTCAACCGCGCAACGCTCGACGAGCGTCTCCAACCACCCGGGGTCGGCGCGCGAGCCCGCCGCCAAGGCTGCTTTCAGTCGAATCGAGGAGTTCGACGCGCTCAAAGCTTCTGCTAGACGGGCTTCTCGCTGGGGCGCCTCTCGAGACAGAGGGAGATGCGACGGCGCCGACGACGCCGGAGGCTGTCGAGGCGACTCGGACTGCGAAGACGACCCGGAATGCGGAGACGGCTGGGACTGCGGGGATGCATTGGTTGTATTCATAAAAGTACCTCCTCATCCCAAGGAAAGACCCTGTCACAGTGTCAGGGTCAAGCTTGGGCAAGGCGTCAAACAGCGCAAGCGGTCAGACTCGGCGGGAGATTCGACGAGCGGGCGTCGTCCAGGGCCGAGGACCGTTCCGTCGACGTCTGGACCTCGGACACGTCACAGACGGGACGTGCCCGGGGCCGAGGACCGTTCGTCGAGGGTCCGCACGCGATCCGACGGGTTGAGCCCCCAAGCCGAGGCAACCGAGTGCCAAGCCGCGCGTCAAAACGGCAACCGGCCGCCAGGCCTCCGAGCGGCGCGCCAAGACGACAACCGAGCGTGAAGCCGCCGGCCGGCTCCATCGGCGCGTCAGGCCTCCTTCACGGCGGCCTCCATGCGGGAGAATTCGGCGTCGACCTCTGGATCCTCGGTGTACGTCAGGCGGCTCACTATGACCGCCACGAGAAGATTGAGAAGGAAGCCGGGGACGATCTCGTACATCTTCGCTTTGAGGAAATCCACATTGGCCCACACAAAAACGGTGACGGCGCCCGTGACCAGCCCGGCGAGCGCGCCCGTAGGCGTCAGCTTCCTCCAGTAGAGGCAGAGGATGACGATCGGGCCGAAGGCCGCGCCGAAGCCGGCCCAGGCGAATTCGACGAGTTGGAGGATGGCCGAGTTTCGGTCGAGAGCCATGAGGGCGGCCACGATCGCGACGCCGAGGACGCTGAGCCTGCTGAAAATCAGGAGATTCCTGGCTGAGACCTTGCGTCCCATCAACGAGTAGAGGTCCTCCACCAACGCCGAGGCGCAGACGATCATCTGGCTGGACATCGTCGACATGATCGCAGCGAGCACCGCCGCAAGGACGAGCCCCGCAACAAAGGGGTGAAAGAAGATCCGACTCATGACGAGGAACACCTCCTCGGAATCCCCTTTTCCGAGCTTTATCTCAGGATCGCCCGCGAAGTAGCCGATTCCGATGAGCGCCGTGAAGATCGCGCCGGAGGCGCTCAGGACCATCCAAAAGAGACTGATTCTGCGAGCGGTCTTTGCCTCGCCGGGGCTGCGCAGCGCCATGAATCGGACGATGATGTGGGGCTGCCCGAAGTAGCCCAGCCCCCAGGCCGACGTCGAAATTGCCGCGACGATCCACAAAAAAGCGTTGTTGGAGAAACCCGAAAAGAGGTTGAAGGCCTCGGGTTTGACGTCGGTGATCCGGCTCGTGGCCTCGGACCACCCGCCGAGTTCGAAGATCGTGACGATCGGAACCGCTACGAGTGCGGCGAGCATGAGGAGGCCCTGGGCGACGTCGGTCAAAGTGGCGCCTAGGAAACCGCCGAAAAGGGTGTATACGAGGGTGACCACGGCAACGACGGCCATCCCGGCGAAGTAGTTCCAGCCGAAGGAGCTGACGAAGAACTTGCCCGCGGCGACCATTCCCGACGAGACGTAGAAGGTGAAAAAGACGAGAATGACCAGAGCCGCCAGGATGCGCAGCTGCCGCGAGTTCCGCTTGAGCCGCTTGGCGAAAAAGCTCGGAATCGTGATCGCATTGTCCGCGACCTCCGAATACGCCCGCAGGCGCGGTGCAATGAAGCGCCAGTTGAACCAAGCCCCGACCGTGAGTCCGATCGCTATCCACGACTTGATGAGCCCCGCGGCATAGATCGCGCCGGGCAATCCCATGAGCAGCCAGCCGGACATGTCCGCGGCGTTGGCCGACAGGGCGGCAATGCCGGGAGACAGCTGACGCTCGGCGAGCATGTAGCCGTCGACATTCGCGGTGCGGCGGTATGCGTAGTAGCCGATGCCGAGCATGACGGCGAAGTAGAGCAAGATCGCGAGCAACTGATAGGTGTCGGCGGACATCGCAGCCCCTTCCCTTATGTGGCCGAATGGGGACTAGACTACTGGAATTCTCTGGCTTTGTCCCATATTCGTCATAATTTGGTAAAGAATTATCCTCGAAAGACTATCAAAGGCTTTCAACCATAATATAAACCCAAGGACCAAAAGCCAAACGGCAAAACCGAGGTCATACCTCCCGAATGAGGATCGCCAGAATGCGGGCAGGCGCCGGAATGCAGGGGTGCTGCCGCCTTCGGCATGCGCGCCGGCGATGGCGGCAGCCGCGTCTTCCACGGCTTGCGACAGGCCCGAGGCGAACGGCCTTCGGAAGCCCGACAGAACTGACGAGACGGCCGCGGCAATCGCCTCCGGCGCAGGGCGGCGCAGCACCTCCACTCGGAAGGCGCCCGGCCAGGCCGGTATTCGGGGCCAGGCCGCCCATCCCCGGCCGATGCCGGCGATATCGGGCGATCGCGCTACTGGCAGCGCTCCATGACGATCTCGCGCACCCTCGCGGCATTGGCTTTGCCGCCGGTCGCCTTCATCACCGCGCCGACTATTGCCCCGGCGGCCTGGACTTTCCCGCCGCGGATCTTCTCCGCCACGTCGGGGTTCGCGGAGAGCGCCTCGTCTACCGCGGCGACGAGGGCGCCGTCGTCGCTCACAACCTCCAGTCCGCGAGCCGAAACGACCTCGGACGGCGTCCCTTCGCCCGCAAGGACCCCCTCGAGCACCTGCCGGGCGAGCTTGTCGGTGAGCTTGCGGTCGCCCGCTTCGACCCCGTCATCGGGCTTGAGGTCCACGTCGAGCTCGGCTATGTCCGAGGGGGTGACCGGCGCCTCCCGCAGTTCGATGTCGGCTTCCTTGGCGTACCGGGCGATGTCGCCCATCCACCACTTGCGCGCGCCGGAGGGACTCGCGCCCGCGGCCACGGTGGCCTCGACGAGGTCGACGGCGTCGGCGTTGACGAGGTCGCGCAGCTCCTCGTCAGAAAGCTCCCACTCGACCTTTACGCGGCGGCGCTTGGCGGCGGGAAGCTCGGGCATGCCCGCCCTGAGCTCCTCGACCCATGCGGGGTCCGGGGCCACGGGAACGAGGTCGGGCTCGGGAAAGTACCGGTAGTCCTCGGCGTCGGACTTCACGCGGCCCGCCGAGGTCGTCCCGTCGCCCTCATGGTAGTGCCGGGTCTCCTGGACCACGGCCCCGCCGGCGGCGAGGATGGCGGCTTGTCGGCAAATCTCGTAGCGGACGGCATTCTCGATGCCCCTGAAGGAGTTGACGTTCTTCGTCTCCGTGCGGGTGCCGAAGGGAGCGTCGGGCCCCTCGCGCAGCGACACGTTGACGTCGGCGCGGACGTTGCCCCGTTCCATTCTGGCCTCGGAGACTCCCAGGGCTCGGAAGACGTCGCGCAAGGATCGAACGTATGAAGCGGCGATTTGCGGGGCCTTCGCCCCCACGCCGGTGGCCGGGTGCGAGACAATCTCGACGAGGGGCACGCCCGCGCGGTTGTAATCCACGAGAGAGTAGTCCGCCCCCTGGATCCTTCCCTCGGCGCCGCCGACGTGGGTGTTCTTTCCGGCGTCCTCCTCCATGTGCGCACGCTCGATCGGGAAACGATAGGACGAGCCGTCGGGGAGGTCGATGTCGAGGTGGCCCTCGTAGGCGATCGGCTCGTCCGACTGGGAGGTCTGGAAGGCCTTCGTCAGATCGGGATAGAAGTAGTTCTTGCGCGCGAATCGGCACGAGGATGCGATCGAGCAGTTGAGCGCCAGTCCGATCTTGATCGCGTACTCCACCGCCTTCGCGTTGACGACGGGAAGCGAGCCGGGGAGCCCCAGCGAAACCGGAGTCACATGGGTGTTGGCGTCCCCGCCGAAGGCGTTGGGGGCGCCGTCGAACATCTTCGTTTCGGTGCCGAGCTCGACGTGGACCTCAAGCCCGATGACGGGGTCGAAGCGGGCGACCGCCTCGTCGAAATCCATGAGTTCTTCCATCACTTCTCCTCCCAATCGGCCGCCGGGCAGCTCTGGGCCAGCGGTTTTCCAAGCCCGGCCTCGACGGCGCCCGCGACCCGGTACATCTGAGCGTCCGCGTGGGCGGGCGCAAGAATCTGAAGCCCGACGGGAAGGCCGCCGGCAAGCCCGCTGGGCACGGAAATTCCCGGTATTCCAGCCAAATTCGCGGGAATCGTCGTAATGTCGAGGACGTACATCGCCAGCGGGTCTTCCAGTTTGGAGCCCAATTCCCATGCGGTCACGGGCGACGTCGGTGAAACGAGCACGTCCGCCTCGCCGAAGGCGGCGTCAAAATCGCGCTGCACGAGCGTGCGCACCTTTTGGGCGCTGCCGTAATAGGCGTCGTAGTAGCCCGAGGACAAAACGTGCGTCCCCAAGACGATCCGCCGTTTGACCTCCGGGCCGAAACCCGCGCCTCGCGTAGCGGCCATGACCGTTTCCGCGGTGACCGGCCCATCCTCCGGCTCGACGCGGATTCCGTAGCGCATGCCGTCGAATCGCGCCAGATTCGAGGAAACCTCCGCCGGCATGATGAGGTAGTAGGCCCCCAGCGCGTACTCGAGCGAGGGGCAAGAAACCTCGACGACCCGGGCCCCCAGATCCTCGATCGCCTTAAGCGCTTCCTGGAAGGATGCGACGACGCCTTCCTGGCAGCCCTCCCCGCCCAGCTGCTTGACCACGCCGACGCGCACGCCCTCCAGCGGCTTCGCCGAGGAGGCCGCCGTGGCGACGATTTCCTCGAAAGGCGGGACGGGGGCATTGAGCGACGTCGAATCGCGCGGATCGTGCCCCCCGACGATCTCCTGGAGAGCGGCGGCGTCCGCGACGTTTCTGGCGAAGGGCCCGATCTGGTCGAGGGAGGAGGCCATGGCGACGAGGCCGTAGCGCGAGACGCCCCCGTAGGTCGGCTTCGCTCCGACGGTCCCAGTGACCGCGGCGGGCTGGCGAATGGAGCCGCCGGTGTCCGAGCCGAGCGCCCAGGGGACCATGAAAGCGGAGACCGCTGCGGCGGACCCTCCCGAGGATCCCCCCGGAATCCGGTCGAGGTCCCAGGGGTTGTGCGTCGCGCCGTAGGCGGAGCGCTCCGTGGAGGACCCCATAGCGAATTCGTCCATATTGGTTTTGCCGACGATCGGCAGGCCGACCTCGCGGAGCCTTTCGACCACCGTCGCGTCGTAGGGGGGAAGCCAGCCTTCCAGTATTTTCGACGCGCAGGTCGTGGGCTTGCCGCGGGTGACCATGTTGTCCTTGACCGCGATCGGCACTCCGGCGAAACGGTGGAGGCTCTCGCCCGCGGCGCGCCTGGCGTCGACGTCGCGGGCGGCGGCCAGCGCCCCTTCGTCGTCGACTGAAAGGAAGGCGCCCACCCGCGCATCGACGGCGCGGATCCGGTCGAGGCAGGCCTGCGTCAGCTCGACGGAGGTCGTCTCGCCCGCCCGGAGCTTGCGGGCCATCTCCGCGGCGGAAAGCTTGAGGAGATCCTTCATCATTCCTCCCCCAAGATCTGCGGGACGAGGAATTTTCCGTCCTCGGACGCGGGGGCGGCGGCCAAAACCTCGTCGCGGTCGAGAGTCGGGACGACGACGTCGGCGCGCATGACGTTGGTCAGCGCGATGGGATGGCTCGTCGCCGGAACGTCGGGGGTGGCGACCTCGGAGACCTTGGCTACGGCGGAGGCGATCACGTCAAGTTCCCCGGCCATTCGCTCGATTTCCCCTTCGGTGAGGCGAATGCGAGCGAGGCCGGCCAGACGTGCAACCTCGTCAACTGAGAAAGACGACATGCGTTCAATATTACGCGGTTGCAAGCGAACTCGCCGGGGTGCGTCCGGGGTAGTTTTTCACGGAGCGGCCGATGCGAAAACGACGTCTCTCTCTATACAGTTGGACCATGCGAAAATTCCGTGGCCCCAAGCAGCGCCATGTCCTTTCCGCCGCCAAATGGTGGGCTTTGGGAACGGTTGCCGCGCAGGCCGCCGCAATCGCCACTGTCAGCGTCATTGACGCCATGCGGAAAAAGAGGGCGCCCCAGTCGGGCCGTTTCCCCCACCTTCCGCCCCAAAACGCGCAGGTCGGGCCAAACTCGATGACGATCTTCACCTACGGCCGCGAGCTTTACGACGCCATGCTGGCCGACATCCGCGCCGCCAAGGACCGCATTTTCTTCGAATGGTTCATCATCAAAGCCGATGAGACGGGCGCGGAGTTCCGCAACGCCCTCATTGAAGCGGCGCAGCGCGGAGTCGACACGTACGTGATCATCGACACATGGGGCAACGCCAATCAGGATCCTCGTTTCCGCCGTCTGCCGAAGATGGAGCATCTGCACACGCTCCTCTTCCCCTTCGTCCGCCCCGGCCTGTTCAACGGCCGCGCGCGCGACAAGGGGCGGGACCACCGCAAAATCCTCACCGTCGACAAGCGCATCGGGTACGTGGGCGGGTACAACATCGGCACTCTCTACGCCCACGAATGGCGCGACACCCACGTGCGAATCGAGGGGCCGGCCGCCTGGGAGCTCGACGACGCCTTCATCGACATGTGGAACGACTACCGCAAGAAGCATCATCCGGCCATCGCCGACGACGGCGTGACCGACTGGGACGCCACCGTCCGCGCGGTCATGAACACTCCGGCTCTCAACGTCTTCCCCATCAGCGCCCTGTACATGGACGCCATCAACCGCTCCGCCGTCCGGGTGTGGATAACGATGGGCTATTTCATACCCGAGGAGCCAATGCTCATCGCCCTGACGAACGCCGCACGCCGCGGCGTCGACGTCCGCGTGCTCATCCCCGAGTACTCGAACCACATCGTCGGCGATTGGGCGGGGCGCCCCCACTACGAGCGCCTTCTGCGCTCGGGGGTGCGAATCTTCCTCTACGAAGAAGCCATGGTCCACGCCAAGACGATGACCGCCGACGGACGGTGGTCCACCGTCGGCACGGCAAACATCGACCGGCTCTCGCTTCGCGGCAACTTCGAGATCAACGTCGAGGTCTTCGACGCCGGATTCGCCGCGGCTATGGAGCGCATATTCGAGGTCGATCTCGCCAACTCGCACGAGCTGACCCTCGAGCAGTGGCAGGCGCGCGGAAGGCGCGACAGGGTCCTCGAGACGGTCCTGCGCCCTCTGGCGCCGCTGCTGTGAGAGCAGACCGCTTCAAGAGCCTGCCGTTTTGGGACTAGGCGCCGGTTTCGGAGCGGACGCTCTTCTAGGAACAGGCGCGGGTTTCGAAGCGAGCGTCCCTAGGAACAGGCGCCGTTTTCCGAGTGAGCGCTCTTCTAGGAACAGGCGCCGTTTTCCGAGCGTACGCCGGGGCCGGGCCATTCGCCCCTCACGTCTGCGGCGTCTTCGTCGGAACCTCACCGGTGCGAAGGAGCTCCTCAAACTGCTCCTCGTCGAGCGTCGGCACGCCCATCGACTCCGCTTTCGCAGCCTTGGATCCGGGATTCGCCCCGACGACGACGGCCGCAGTCTTCTTCGAGACGCTTCCGGCTGCCTTGCCGCCCCTGGCCTCGATGGCCTCCTTGACCGAATCGCGGGTGTAGCCAGCGAGCGTCCCGGTGGCGACCACGGTCATCCCCTTCAGGGTCTGCGGAAGCTCCTGCCTTTCGGCGGCCTCGTCTGCGAAAGCCACACCGGCGGCCTCCCAGGCCTCGACGACCTCGGTGTGCCAGGGGACATCGAACCAGTCGAGGAAGGACTGGGCGATGACCCGGCCTACGCCGTCGATTTGCGCCATCTCTTCGACGGAGGCCTCCCTGGCCGCGCTCAGCGAGCCGAAGGTCGAAGCGATCGCCTTCGCAGCGGTCGGGCCGACGTGCCGAATCGACAGCGCGACGATCTTTCGCCACAGCTCTTTCGTTCGGGCGGCCTGCAATTCTGCGACGACGAGCTCGATCATCTTTCCCGGCTTCGAAGGCGACGCGAGCTCGGCGGGCCTGCCCTGGGGACGGCGCCATTTCGGCTTCGTCCAGGCTGCCCGGACACGGCGAAAGTCGCCCGTCGGCTCGCCTTTGACCCGAACTTCCTGCCATATCCACACGTCTTGGACGCTCTCGGCGGCAAGCGCGAAAAGCCCCGCCTCCGAGGAGAGCGCCGGCGTCTGGGGGGCTGGAATTCCGAAGCTTCGCTGGATGTCTGGGGCGACGATGTGCTCGGAGTCGATTATTGCGCCGTCGTGATCGACGACGCCGAGTTCGCGCAGCTTCTCCGGCGACGCGAAGACAGTGCGGGTGCGGCCGTCTTCGTCCTCGATGTGCAGCTTGCGCCCCTTCGCGAAAGCCATGAGCGCATCGGGGCGGCGGCGTTCGGGGTCGGTCAGCCACAGCGAGGTCTCCTCGCCGAGCGCCTCGATGTCCAAGGCCGCGCGGCTGCCGATGTAGGCGACGCGCTCGGCCAGCTGGGCCGGGCACGAGCGGGCGTTGGGGCAACGGATGTCGACGTCCCCCTCCTTGGCCGGGGCCAGCTCGGTGCCGCACGACGGGCAGACGGACGGCATCGTCCACTCGCGCTCGCTCCCGTCGCGCAGCGCCCGCACGGGGCCGAGAACCTCGGGAATGACGTCGCCGGCCTTTCGCACGACGACGACGTCGCCTATGAGCACGCCCTTGCGCGCGACCTCCGAGGGGTTGTGAAGCGTCGCCTGCGCGACGGTCGACCCGGCGACCGTCACGGGCTTCATGACGGCGAAGGGGGTGACGCGCCCCGTGCGCCCCACCTGCACCTTGATGTCGAGCAGCCGCGTCTCGACCTCCTCCGGCGGATACTTGTAGGCCACGGCCCACCTGGGCACGCGCGACGTGGCCCCCAAGTCCTCCTGTTCGGCGCGCGAGTCTATTTTGAAGACGGCGCCGTCGATGCCGTGAATGAGATCAGATCGCAAATCGGCGTACTCGCGGACGAATCCTTCGACGTCGTCCCAGCTTGAGACGAGCCGCGCATACGGGGAAACGGGCACACCCCATTCCTGGAAAAGCTCGTAAAGGCCCTTTTGGCTCGCCAGCTTCTCGTCTACGGCCGAGGACGCCCCCTCGATGCGCCCGGCGCCGTGGGCGATGAAATCCAACGGACGTTCGGCCGCCGCTTTCGGGTCTTTCTGCCGGAGCGATCCGGCCGCTGCGTTGCGGGGATTGGCGAACTCCTTGAGCCCGGCGGCCCTCTGCCGCGCGTTGAAGCCGTCGAATTCGGCGAGAGGAATGAAAACTTCGCCCCGAATTTCGACGAGATCGGGGAAATCCCCCTTCAAGGAGCGAGGCACGGACGAAATGGTGCGTACATTCGCGGTGACGTCCTCCCCCGTCACCCCGTCGCCGCGCGTCGCGCCGACGACGAGCTCGCCCCCGACGTAGCGAAGGTTGACGGCCAGACCGTCGATTTTCACCTCGGCGGTGCATCTCGCGGCCCCGGCGGTCCCCTCGTACCACTCCTTGAGGTCGTCGAGGGTGAAGACGTCCTGCAACGAGTAGAGCCTTTCGAGATGTGCGACGTTTTCGAAGCCCGCGGCTGCGGGGGCGCCGACGGACTGGGCAGGCGAGGAATCGACCGCCAGTTCGGGATGCTCCGCCTCGAGGCTCCGCAATTCTCGGACGAGGCGGTCGTAGTGCTCGTCGGTGACGATCGGCTCGTCGCCCGAATGGTAGGCCGCTTGGGCTGAAGACACGAGGGGGGCTATCTCGTTCCAACGCTCGCGGGCGTCGCCGAAATTCTCAGTCACCTCACCATTGTGGACCATCGGACGGCTCAAGGCTCGCTCATCCTCGCGAAGGGCTGAGGATCCCCCCAAAGGACCGGTCGCGCACACAAGAAAACATGGCGCATGCCACTAATTCCATGCGACCCCGGCCGTAGACGAGAAGCTGGCGAGCCAAAAGGGCCTTT
>CAJPTB010000018.1 GCA_905373325.1 uncultured Ancrocorticia sp. | reverse complement strand
GCCGAAAACCTCGCGCCCGGAAGCTATTCGAGGACCTCCTGGGGCACGCCGGCGATCGACATCCCCGAGGCGCTCGAGCTGCAGCTGCGAAAGGCCGAGGTCGACGACGTCGTCCGGTCGGAAGTTTGCACGATGGAAGACGCCCGATATTACTCCCATCGCCGCGAGATGGCGGCGAAAAGGGCAAGCGGAAGGTTCGTCGGCCTCGTTCAGGTCAGGCGCGACACGCCTTTCTAAATCGCCGTCAAACGCCGCGATCTGCAATACGTTGGATGGAGTACGCCCCGCGAGTGAAAGAGATATCGGCATGGGAATGTTCCAACGCTTCGTTGACAGGTCGACGCTGAGCGACGAATACGACGAATACGAGGACGGGTACGAGGAGTACGACGACGAGGAGCGCCTTGACGCCGACGTCTCGCCCATTCGCTCGGTTCCGTCTGTTCCTCAGCTTGCCCGCATCGTGACGGTGCACCCGACCTCCTTTTCCGAGGTCCGAGCTTTCGCTGAGCAGTATCGCTCCGGCCTTCCCGTCATCCTCAACCTGACGGAGACCGACACCGAGTCGCGAAAGCGAATCGTCGACTTCGCGCTTGGCCTGTGCTTCGGCCTCGAAGGCCAGCTCAACAAGGTCTCTGAGGACGTCCTCCTCATGACTCCTCACACAGTGACGATGGACGAGCACGCTGCGGCAGGCGGCGCCCCCGCTTTCTGATGAAAATCGCCGTCGGCATACTTCTTCTTTTCATCCAGTTCTACATGGTCCTCCTCCTTGCGAGGGTCGTCATCGATATCGTGTCCATGATCCTGCGGGACTGGAACCCGAGGGGCTTCGCCCTCGTCGCCGTCAACATCGTCTACAAAGCCACGGATCCTCCCTTGCGCTTCATCGGCAGGTACGTTCCGCCCCTGCGTCTGGGGCCCGTGGCCTTCGACATGGCTTTTCTCATCGTCATTTTGGGCCTTGGGATTCTCGGAAGGCTGCTCCAGCAGTTTGTTTAGCCTCCTAAGGCCCGCCCAGAACAGCCGCCTGCGCAATCGCCCGGGCGGCTGTCGTGCAACTGAAAGGCCTTTGAGCGCCGAGAATCGTCGAAGCGCGGCATGCCGCGGCAGCGAGACTCGCTCGGTGTTCCTCGGCCGAAGCGACGTTTCGCGTCCAACGGATCGTGTTGCGTTCGTCGCTTCGAACCCGGCCAGGCGTGCCAGGCCGTACCGTCCTGGTCGGCTTGGCCTGAAGCTTCGCGCAGAGTGAACATCGACTCGAGCCCAGGCGGCGTGGGGCGTGGACGCGGGCGTCTTTTTGAGCTTGCGGCCCGGCTTCGTCGTTGAGCGCGCGCGGAATCGATGGCGCCCCGCGGAGGAACGGCGTTCGAACGGCGAACCCCGACCCCGCATGCGAGCGCAGGCTCGGCGCTCGCCGCCCTCGTCTTCGCTTTGAGTTTTTTTTGGGAAGGACTCACTCTTCCCGCCATCGACAAACATCGACTTTTGCCTGCGATTTCGCGGATTGATCCGTTGACGTTTCGCTCGCGGCAAAGGCTTGCAGAGATGCAGCACCATTCACACGGTGAACATTGGCACCATTTCGGGTAACGTATCCCTGTAGGCGGCGTTTTTGCCCGCTGAGGAATACGTACCAAAACACAGAGGTGAATACACACATGGCGCTGCTGACTGAATCCGATGTCCTGAATGCACGCTTCAAGGCACCGAGCTCAATCGAGGAGGGATACGACCTTGACCAGGTCGACTTCTTCCTCGACGAAGTTGCCGAAACCATCGCCCAGCTCACCGCCCAGAAGGCTGAGCTGGAAAACGAGCTGAAGAAGGCTCAAGCTCGTATCGCCGAGCTGGAGAACTCCGGCGCCGCCACTGGGCGCGGCGAGGCCCCGTTCTCTGCGGCGACCACGGCCTCCTTCGCGCCGGTTGGAGGCGGCGCTGCTGGAGGCGGCGACACCAACGCCGTCGCAGGCATGCTCGCCCTGGCCCAACAGCTGCATGACAAGTACATCAGCGATGGAAAGGCCGAGGCCGATCGCATCCTCGCCGAGGCCAATGCCGAGAGCCAGCGGATCATTGCCGAAGCGGAGGAGCAGCACAACCGCACGCTCACCCAGCTGGAGCAGGAGCGCGGGCTTCTCGAGCGTAAGATTTCGGAGCTTCGAGACTTCGAGCGGGATTACCGCACTCGCCTCAAGAGCTACCTCGAGTCGCTCTTGGCCGACGTCGAATCGGGTTCCACGCCCTCGTCGGATCAGCGCTGAGCCTGAACGGGCGAACGGCGGCAGCTGCGGGCTGCCGCCGTTCGGCGTAGGACATACCGAATGAGCACGGCACACAAAGCGGGCCGGCTGATGATGTGGGCAATCGTCGTCGGCCTTCTCACGGTCGCCATCGATCAGGCGACCAAACAATGGGCTCTCTCGTCGTTGGGCGACGGCGCGCGCCGTCCCCTTTTCGGCGACCTTCTGGGTCTCGAGCTGCACTTCAACCCCGGGGCGGCATTCTCCTTTCTCACCGGTTCCACGTGGATCTTCACCGCCGTCGCGGCGGTGGTGGTCCTCGCCCTTCCGCTGTGGATCAGGCGCACGTCGTCGCGCCCATGGACGATCACGCTGGGGGTCGTATGGGGCGGAGCGGCGGGCAATCTCGTCGACAGGCTCTTTCGACAGCCGGGCTTCGGCCGCGGCCACGTCGTCGATTTCATCGCCTACGGGCGTTGGTTCATCGGAAATGTGGCGGATATCGCACTCGTTCTCGGGATCGTCGTCATCGTCGTTTTCTCTTGGTTTTCCGTGCCTTTTGACGGGGAGCCAGGGCACAAAGGCGAACAGGCGGGCGAGGCCGATGCCGGGGAGGGCCGCGAAGGCCAAGCCGACGGCGTTGCGGAGGCGAGGCGCCCGGGCGAAGGCGTCCCGGTCACAGCCGAAGACGGCGCTGCGGTCACAGCCGAAGACGGCGCTGCGGCGCGTCTGAGCTCGGGCGGGACGGGCGAGGATGCGATCTCCGACGCCGAAGAGCCCGACGGGGCGGGTGAAAACGCTGGGCTCTCAGCTCGACGGGACAATCTCGGGCATGCCTGAAAGGCGCTTCTACCCGGTCCCCGACGGGCTGGCCGGGGACAGGGTCGACTCCGTCCTTTCCCGAATGACCGGCCTGTCCCGGAGCGTTTGCGCCGCGGCAGTCCAGAAGGGCGAGGCATGGATAGACGGGGCGGTCGCCTCCAAATCCGACCGTGTCCCCTCCGGGGCAGTTCTGGAGATCCTCGTCCCAGACCCGCCGTCGCTGGAGCCGCGGCCTTCGGCAGAGGGGATCGTCAGGCTCTACGAGGATGAGGACCTCGTCGTCGTCGACAAGCCCGCGGGCATGGCGGCCCATCCCTCGCTCAACTTCGAGGGCCCGGACGTGCTTGGAACCCTCATGGCCGAAGGCGTGAAACTTACCACGCATGGCCCCCAGGAGCGGAAGGGCATCGTCCACAGGCTGGACGTCGGAACGACCGGCTGCATGGTGGTCGCCAAATCGGAGGCCGCCTACTCGGCGCTCAAGCGCGCCTTTCGAGACCGGACCGTCGAGAAGGTCTACCATGCGCTGGTGCAGGGCCATCCCGATCCGATGTCGGGAACGATCGAAGCCCCCATCGGCCGCGACACTCGGCGCCAGTGGAAGATGGGCGTGCGCGCCGACGGGCGCCCGAGCGTCACCCACTACGAGGCCCTCGAAGCGACGGCCGGCGCGAGCTTGCTGGAGGTCCGTCTGGAGACGGGCCGGACGCATCAGATTCGGGTCCATATGTCGGCGATGTCGCATCCGTGCGTCGGCGACGACATGTACGGGGCAGATCCGACGCTCTCGGCGAAGCTCGGCCTTGCGCGGCAATGGCTTCACGCCGTCCGCCTGGGATTCGAGCATCCGACGTCGGGGGAGTGGGTCGCCTTCGCCTCTCCGTATCCGGAGGATTTGCGAAGCTCGCTCGAGGCGATGCGCGAGGGCGTCTTCCGTTGAGAAACCCGGCTGTCGGGCATCGTGCCGCCGGAGCCTCCGGACGGCGGATTCCGCCTGGAGAACCCCTTTTGTCGCAAGTGTGTTCGGCCGCCGATTCTCTTCTCTCGGCGAAGGCGGCCGCGTCCTGAGGCGAGTGGCGGACGCTCCGCGTAGACTGGCCCCATGGCCAAAGACTTCGCGCATCTGCACGTCCACACCGAATATTCGATGCTTGACGGGGCGGCGAAGATCAAGAAGCTCGTGGCCCAGGCCAAGGCCCAGAACCAGAAGGCCGTGGCGATCACGGACCACGGGTATTGCTTCGGGGCCTACGAGTTTTACAAAGAGTGCAAGGCCCAGGGGGTCAAGCCGATCATCGGCGTCGAAGCGTATATGACGCCGGGAACCTCCCGTTTCGGCTCGGACCGGGTGCTCTGGGGCGAGGAGGGCCAGAGGGCCGACGACGTCTCTGCACGCGGCGCCTACACCCACATGACGCTTCTGGCCTATGACAACAGAGGGCTTCACAACCTTTTCCGCATGGACTCGCGCGCCTCGCTCGAAGGCCAGATGGGCAAATGGCCGCGGATGGACATGGACCTTCTGGAGACGTACCACGAGGGGCTCATCGCCACGGCTGGGTGCCCCTCCGGCGAAGTCCAGACGCGGCTGCGCCTCGGGCAGTTCGACGAAGCCTACGAGGCGGCCGGACGCATGCAGGACCTGTTCGGCAAAGAGAACTACTACGTCGAGGTCATGGACCACGACAACGCCATCGAAAAGCGCGTGCGCAACGAGCTTCTCGACCTCGCCCGAAAGATCGACGCCCCTCTGCTCGCGACGAACGACTCGCATTACGTCGAGGCAGGCGACGCGCCCATCCAGGACGCGATGCTGTGCATCAACTCCGGTTCGACGCTCCAAGACCCGGACCGTTTCACCTTCGACGGCACGGGTTACCACTTGCGCACCTCCGAGGAAATGCACGAACTTTTCGGCGACCTTCCCGGGGCGTGCGAGAACACCCTGCTCGTCGCCGAACGCTGCAACGTCTCCTTCACCACGGCCGACGAGGGCGCGAACTACATGCCGGTCTTTCCCGTCCCCGAAGGCGAGGACATCACCTCGTGGTTCGTCAAGGAGGTCGATCGCGGCCTGCACGTGCGCTTCGGCGAGAAGATTCCGGCCGACGTGCGCGAGCGCGCCGACTACGAGGTGAGCGTCATCTTGCAGATGGGCTTTCCCGGGTACTTCCTCGTCGTCTCCGACTACATCCTGTGGGCCAAGCGCAACGGGATCAGAGTGGGGCCTGGGCGCGGCTCCGGCGCCGGGTCGATGGTGGCCTACGCCCTGCAGATCACTGAGCTCGACCCGATTCGCCACGGCCTGCTCTTCGAGAGGTTCCTCAATCCCGAACGGGTTTCGATGCCTGACATCGACGTCGACTTCGACGAGCGCAGGCGAGGGGAGGTCATTGAGTACGTCGAGAAGAAGTACGGGGCTGAGAAGGTCTCCCAGGTGGTGACTTTCGGAACTATCAAAACCAAGCAGGCGCTCAAGGATTCGGCGCGGGTGCTCGGCTATCCGTTCGAAATGGGGGAGCGGATGACGAAAGCCCTCCCTCCGACCGTCCAAGGAAAGGACATCGCGCTAGCCGACATCCACAACGAAAAGGCCGAGAGGTTCGTCGAGGCGGGGGATTTCCGCCAGCTTGTGGCGGGCGACCAGGACGCCTCCAAGGTCTTCGATTTGGCCCAGGGCCTGGCCGGCCTCACGCGCCAGTGGGGCGTGCACGCCTGTGCCGTGCTCATGTGCTCCGAGCCGCTCATGGACGTCATCCCGATCATGAAACGCCCGTCCGACGGCGCCACGATCACCCAGTTCGAATATCCTCTGTGCGAGGAACTGGGCGTGTTGAAGATGGACTTCCTCGGGCTGTCGAATCTGACGACGATCGAGGACGCTCTCGACAACATCGTCTACAACGGCAAGGAACGGGTGGCGATCGAGGAGATCGAGCTGGACGACCAACCCACCTTCGAGCTTCTCCAGCGGGCGGACACCCTCGGCGTATTCCAGCTTGACGGCTCGGGCATGCGGGCGCTGCTCAAACAGATGCGGCCCACGGAGTTCGAGGACATCTCCGCCGTCTCTGCGCTGTACCGCCCCGGCCCCATGGGAATGAACTCGCACACGAACTACGCCCTGCGCAAAAACGGGCTCCAAGAGATCGCCCCGATCCACCCCGAACTCGAGGAGCCGCTGCGCGAGATTCTGGCGCCGACCTACGGCCTGATCGTCTACCAAGAGCAGGTCATGCAAATCGCGCGGGTGTGCGCAGGCTTCACAATGGGCCAAGCCGACACGCTGCGCAAGGCCATGGGCAAGAAGAAGCTCGACGTGCTGCAAAAGCAGTTCGAGGGATTTTCCGCCGGAATGCTCGCCAACGGGTATTCGAAAGAATGCGTCGACAGGCTGTGGGAGATCCTCGTTCCCTTCGCCCAGTACGCTTTCAACAAATCCCACTCGGCTTGCTACGGCGTCATCTCCTATTGGACGGCCTTCCTCAAGGCCAACTACCCGGTCGAGTTCATGGCCGCGCTTTTGACGTCGAAGAAGGACAACAAGGACAAGCTCGCCCTCTACCTCGGTGAATGCCGCAGGATGGGCATCACGGTGCTCGTTCCCGACGTCAACGATTCCGATTCCGACTTCTCCGCTGTCGGCGAGCAGGTCCGTTTCGGCCTGTCAGCGGTGCGCAACGTGGGTGCGAACGTCGTCGAGGGCATCCTCGGCGCCCGGCGTGAGAAGGGCGCCTTCACGTCGTTCCAGGATTTCCTCGACAAGGTTCCCCTTCAGGTGTGCAACAAGCGCGCCATCGAGTGCCTCGTCAAGGCGGGGGCGTTCGATTCCATGGGGTATTCGCGGAAGGCTCTTCTGGCGAAGGTTGAAGAGGCGGTCGACGCCGTCGTCTCGCTGAAGAAGAACGAAGCGGCCGGGCAATTCGACCTTTTTGGAGGGGCCGACGTCGATCTCGGCGCGGGCATCGACGTCGTCGTGCCTGACATCCCGGAGTGGGACAAGAAGGTGAAGCTCGACCATGAGCGCGACATGCTGGGACTTTACGTCTCGGACCATCCGTTGTCGGGAATGGAGCATGTTCTCGATCGCGCCGCCGACACGACGATCGTCAGGCTCATGAACGAAGAGAGCGTCCAGGAGGGCTTCGTCAGCCTCGCGGGGCTGATCACGTCCGTGCAGCCGAGGGTGTCGAAGAAGAACGGCAAGCTCTGGGCGACGATCATGTTGGAGGACCTGACGGGCAGCGCGGAGATCAACTTCTTCCCCGCCACGTATCAGACGGTTTCGACGATGCTTACGCCGGACACCGTGGCCGTCGTCAAGGTGCGGGTGCAGGATCGCGACGGAACGGTCCAGCTTTCGGCCCAGGAGATGACGCTGCCCTCGGGGGATCTTCTTCCTGATTCGCCGGTCGAGCTGCAGATGCCCGAGCGTATGTGCACGGCGGAGCAGATGGCGTCTTTGGCCCGCGTCCTCTCGAGCTATCCGGGAAGCGCGCCGGTTCGCATGCATATCCACAGGCCGCACGCGACGAGCGTGGTCCAAGTGGACAGGAAGTTTTACGTCCAGCCCGGCGCGGGCCTTTTCTCCGACCTCCGCGTGCTGCTGGGCCGCAACTGCCTGAGGTGACGGCGCTGCCTGTACGGTGCCCATCCGGTCTAGTCAGTTCTCCTTGTTTTCTTCGTCAGCGAGCCCTTTGGACGTTGTCTCTATTTCTTTGGATGTTGTCTCTTCCGCTTTCGAGGCTGTCTGCTTCTGTTTTGGTTTGGGCAGGGTGATGAAGGCCGTGGCGGCGACGACGGTCAGCAGGATCATGTAGAGCCTGCGGTCCTCGCGTGCAAGATTGCACGCGGCGGTGATATTAAGACGAGCTTCCGCTCTGTCTTTCTCGTTGTCAATAGTGTATTTAGCGGCAAATTCATCCATCATGTCGCCATCCTCGATGTCGAAGAAGCCGTACATTCCGTAAGGCGTTCCGAGATAGTTCCATGCAACTGGCTGACACTTAAAGTCGCTAAGACCGGGGTTAATCGATGGTCTGCTGAGGAAAAGCCACCCGAGGACGAACAGGGTGAAAGCGACGATGAGGACGCGGACTGTGACGAAGGCTTTCTTTGTCATGGGGTTCTCCGAATGTAGATGTATATGTAGGGTAGGGTGTACATGTTTTCAATCGCGATCTTGCCAAGGGTCGGGACCTTTGTGATTGTCGATTGTATTTCCCATGTTGTCAAGTTCTGATTTTGCCTTGTAATCCTCAGTTTTGATATATTCTATTGCTAGTTCAAAATTTTTAAATGAATTATCTATTTCTTCAGTTAGTCTGCCTACAAGGTCGTGTAAAAGCCATTTGAAATGATGAAAAGCAACAGAGAATCCAGTTGCGCCAATACCGACCATAGAATTTCGACGGATGACTGGCGTTATGTCAACACTTAAGAACCTCCCTTTTGCTAATTCTAGTTGTTTAATTATGCTTGGTTTTGCATTGTGTAAAATACTGTTAACTTTACTTTCATTTATATAAAGTTTATCTTCTGAAGTTTTAATTTCAGAAGATTTTAATGCTTTTAATTCTAGGTCATAATATTCTTTGTCTTCTTGCATTTTCCCATAGTTATCTATGAGGTTTCTCTGGATAGCATTTTCTGTATTGTACAGCGACTTATTAATTTCATTAAAAAAAGAGATTAAGCTAGAAACTCCTTCGTCGTACGTATTCGATGTTTTTGTAGTTGATTTGGCGTCTTTAAGATTATCTATTGCTTTGAGTCCGAGACCGATAGAATCTAAAGCCGCGCCGACGACTTTAGTGCCGGTGGAAAAAATCTTGAAACCATCCACTGCAAACTCGGCAATTTTCAAAGCAATATTCATTTTTCCGCTAGTCTTGTTTGCAATTGCATTGAAGGTATCTGTGCCCTGCTTGACTGCGCTTACTACGGATTCGCGCGCTTTCTTAAATGCTCCGTACTCGGAGCCAAGTGTCGCTCCCCAAAATGTTGTTGCAACCGAAAGATTGCCAACTATTCCGTCAAGGTTTTCAACGATATTGGACTTGAATGTCTCAATGGTGGTTCCGCCCATTTGCGTAAGATTGTCATATATTGATTTTATTTTAGTGTGAATCTTTCCGCTGGGAACGATTTTCACTCCTTGAACACTTGCTTTCTCCGCAAGTAAGGAAACAATTCTCCTGCAGTCGTCCATCTCTTCATTAATTCGCTCGGGTTTGGGCAGGTCAATCCAGGGTTCGAGAATCTTCTTGATTTCTTCTCGAACTGATTCAAATTCTGAAGTGAAGTCGCCGTCGTCACATTGCGTCTGTCCAAAGTTTGTCGTTGTCGTTGACGCTTTTCCGCCTCCTTCACCGTCTGAGTTTGGGCGTGTGATTCGTGTCGTTGATCCTCCGCCTGCGCCTGAATTAACAGTTATCAGGTAGTGGTCTTCGGCGAGTGTGAAAAACGCCGGAGGTGGTGCTAACTTGTTGCGCACATAGGCGTCTATTGCTGCTCTTTTGAGGCTGCCGATCAACTCTGGAAGGTCGTCGTAGGTCGCGTCGGGAATGTTGAACATATATGGTTTGCTGAACACCTCTTCGAGGGTCTCGCCATTGTCCTTGTCGTCAGAGGCCATTGTTTTCTCCTTAAGGCTATTGCGTGAATGCGCGGGTGTGAATGAGTTTCTTTCGGGTGTAAATTTTAGATAAGGCTTTGTTTGGTCGGCGCATCGTCAAACGAAGCGAGACGATTCAATTACGGGGACCGCAGACGCCTGGTTGATCGTTGTGATCGAGTGGCGTCGCAGCACTAAGTGAAGGCGTGGTATGCGGAAACTACAGCGCCGGGCCGATTGGCTTCAGCAAGTAAAATCCGCGAGTTTTCAGTTGTGTGAATCGACGTTATGGGTTGTGCTGATGTGAGCTTGCGACTCCCGTTCGCAGGATTCGTTCGCCCGACGGTCACTAGCCTATGGTGCGGAAAGAATCGACGCAAGCCCTTTCTTTAATTGTGAGTTGTTTCACTTTAGATTAGGGGCGGTAGCCGTCTGGCGGCTGTCCGTTCCGGGGTCCGTGCCTTGGCGCGCATTCGCCCTTGGGCGGGCGACATCCCCTCAGCCAAACGTCGAGGAATCGTGCCCGATTGGCGTAGGAGCCGGGTTGAGCTCGGCCCTTTCAGCGGGATTGAGGGGGTCTGCGGTCAGACGCCGTCGCTGATTGGCGTGCTGCGTGGGAAGCACTTTAGCGACGCCAAAAAAGCTTCCGCCTCCTGTCGGTCGCTCGGCCTCAGTTTGCGTGCGCTTTAGACTGTTTGCGTGCTACTTGGATTTTTTGGCGTGCGGGCTGGTTCGCACCGTCCAAGTCGCTGTCCAAGTGGAAGTGTTCCGCAAGCTGCGCCTGGCCTGTCTGCGTAGAGGCCAGTTCCAACGCAGAGCCTCCGTGAGGGAGTAAGTAACGCCTGGCCTGTTTGCACGGAGGCTAGCCAATCGCCTCGTTCCGCTCAGCCGTCAGCCGCGACGACGCGGACCTCGATCCGCTTTCCATTCGGCAGGTCCATCGCCACGACGTCGCCGTCGCTCAGCCTGTGGCCCCGCCGGGTTTCGACGACGCCGTTGACGACGATCTCTCCAGCTCTCACCAGCTCGGCGGCCTCAGCGCCACTTCCTGCCAGAGAGGCGTACTTGACAAACTGCCCGAGTCTGATCGGCAGATTGACTTCGACGTCTTCCATCGTTCCTCCTGTGTGACGGTGTCGGGCACTCGAAGAGCAGGTTCTCCTCGGCGCCGCGCGGGCGGCTTGGCAGGCTGAAAGCTTCCGGGCTCAAAGGTTAGGTCCCCGCAGCTGGGGCGTTCCCGAACCCGGACGGCAGGATCTCCAACCCGGTTGGCGGGCTCATGGACCTGGGCTTGCAGGGCTCCAGACAACGCGCCCACAAACCCCGTCGGCGGGCTCTTTCGGACCAGGGCGACTGGCCTTTAAACCTGGGCGGTTGGCTCCACCGGATGGTCCTCGGGTTCGCAGCCGCGACGTTTTTTCCTTCTGCGGGAAAGGATACAGCCCACGGCCGCGGCAAGCGCCAAAGCGCAGAAGACGGCGATTCCCGCGGGGGAGCCCGCCGCTGCGGCCACGGCGGCATTCCACACGGCAAAGCCGACGGTCGAATAGATGAGCGCCCAGGCCAGCCACCCGGGGAATGCAGCCAGATTGTATTTGGGCCACGAAAGCCCGACGACCCCCGCCGCGACGTTGACGACCGTCTGAATCCCAATCGTCAGGTAGGCCAGGGAAATGACGATCCACCCGCGTTTCTTGATGTTGTCCATCGCCCGCTGCGTTCGCTTTGCGTTGGCCCACTGCCACGCTCGGCGTCGAAAGCCGCCCGACGGCTCTCTGCCGGAGATCGTCACCCGTCTGCCGTAGCGCCCGATTCCGTAGACGAGGTTCGATCGCGACGCAACGAGCAGCGTCAGCGTGAGGAAGACGAGAGGGAACGGCCCCGTCGACGTGAATTCGCCGATGCTCTTGAACATGTCCAGATTGTAACCCAAACGTCTTTGCGACACTATCGTGAGGGTACCGGACTAAACGTTGCAGTTGCAGAAGAATCTATGCGACGCCTTCAAGCTTCGCCTCCTGTTTCCCATCGGAATCATTGCGGTAGGGCGTGCTCATTGCCTTGAACGGCCGTCTCGCTTCGCGGTTGGCGTTTACGGTCTTGTCGCAGGCGCCCGACGCTTGCGCAGACGTCCGCCGCTTGGTCCACAGGAGCCTGCCGCCCCGCTCAGCGGCGTTTCGTCCCGCTTGGGTCAGCGGCGCTTCTCCCCGCCCGCGCACGTCGAGCACGTTCCCATGAGCTCGAGGGTGTGCTCGACGTCCACGAAGTCCGCCTCGGCGGCGATCTGCCGCGCCCACGCCTCGATTTGAGGGCCGGCCACTTCGACCGTTCTTCCGCATATTCTGCAAACCAGATGGTGGTGATGCTCGGTGGAGTCGCAGGAGCGGTAGAGGAGCTCAGAATCGGTGCGCAGAACATCGACTTCCCCTTCGTCCAAGAGGACCTGGAGGGTGCGGTAGACGGTCGCCAATCCGATCCTGGAGCCCGACTTCGCGAGGTCGTCGTGCAACTGCTGTGCGGAAACGAAAGAGGAAAGCTCCTCCAGGCGTTGTGCTATCGCCTGGCGCTGGGCTGTGTTTCGTGTTCGTCCCATGTGACTGCTTTCTTCGGCCTGCGGCGGATGCAGAGCGCGAGAACGGCGCGGCCTGTCGCGACAATTGTATATGTTCCGATAAGCAGGGTCACGATCGTCGCTCCGGGCGCGAGCCTGACGAAATAGGTGGTTGCGAGCCCGACGACGCAGGCGAGCACCCCCAAGGCCATGGCTATCCCCATCGTTTTGTTGAACGACGAGGAAAGCAGCTGCGCGATGGCGACCGGAACGATCATGATCGCCGAGACCAGGAGCACGCCGACCACACGCATGGCCACCGAAACCGTCAGAGCTGCGACCACGGCGACGAGGATGTTGAGCGTTCTCACGCGCAGGCCG
>CAJPTB010000017.1 GCA_905373325.1 uncultured Ancrocorticia sp. | reverse complement strand
CGCTTGGACGGGCCTTCGCCCGCCTCATTGAGCGCCCTAAGATCATGCACCTGTGCGTCGCCCGCGGACTGCCGCGGCCGACGCTCATGCGCCTGGTCATGAGGCTGCTCTCGGACTGTTACGACCGCCGCGGAGGCGACTGGACGGACCGGCTCATCTCGGCGTTGGCGAAGGCGGCCCCGAAAGCATGAAAACGACCAAGACGGCGGCGGCGAAGCCGACTGCTGCGAAGACGGCGGCCCGGCACAGGGCGGCCGCGAAGATGAAGGCAAGAAAGCAGGTGCGCGGATGAACCCCTACGTTCCTCTGCTGGTCATGATCGCCGCGGCCGCGGCGCTCTCGATCGGCGGCCTCGTCATGAGCTCTTTCCTCGGCCCCAAGCGGCATAACCGGGTCAAGCTCGAAAACTACGAATGCGGCGTGGAGGCGACGCCCGCGGCCAGCGGGCGCGGGCGCTTCCCGGTCAAGTACTATCTGACGGCGATGACGTTCATCGTCTTCGACATCGAGGTCGTCTTCCTCTATCCGTGGGCGGTCTCGTTCCACAAGCTCGGCCTGTTCGGCGTCGTCGCGATGCTGAGCTTCGTCTTCCTCATCGCCGTTCCCTTCGTCTACGAGTGGCGCCGCGGCGGGCTCGAGTGGGATTGAGAGGAGCGCACATGGGATTGAGACGAACACGCGCGGAATCGACGGGGGCGCAGCCTCACGACGCCGGCTCCCAGGGGGTCTTCCTCACGTCTGTCGAGGCTGTGGCCAACTGGGCTGTGACCAACTCGCAGTGGCCCGTGACGATGGGCCTGGCGTGCTGCGCCATCGAGATGATGTCCTTCGGAACGCCGCGCTTCGACGCCGCGCGCTTCGGAATGGAGGTCTTTCGCGCCTCCCCGCGCCAAGCCGACCTCATGATCGTCTCCGGGCGGGTCAGCCACAAGATGGCGCCGGTGGTGCGCGACATTTACGACAAGATGACGGACCCCAAGTGGGTCGTCTCCATGGGCGTGTGCGCCTCCTCCGGCGGCATGTTCAACAACTACGCCATCGTTCAGGGATGCGACCACATCTTGCCTGTCGATATCTACCTGCCCGGCTGCCCGCCTCGGCCAGAGATGCTCATCAACGCCGTGCTCGAGCTGCGCGAGCAGGTCAAGCGCAATCGCAAGCTGACGAAGGGCGCCCGCGAGGCTGCGGCCCGGGCCGCCGAGAAGGCCGCGCTCGCCGCGCCCGACATCCACGCAATGAAAGGTCTGCTGGCGTGAAAACGACTCGCGTGAAAATGAAAGGTCTGCCCTCGTGAACGAGAACGACGGCGCAATCGCGCCGGCCGGCGGCCCGGACCCCGACGTCGTGCGCCGGGTCCAGGGCCTGTGGGGCGTCAAGGGGTCCGGCGACACGTCGGGCTTTTCTGAGCTCGTGCGCACCGAGGTCTACGCCAGGCCCGCGAGCCGCCCATACGGCGGGTGGTTCGACTCCGTCGTCGACGTCCTCGTCGAACTCCTTGAGGCCGACGGCGTCGACCCCGACGCGGCGATCGAAAAGGTCGTCGTCGAAAACGGCCAGCTCGTGCTCTTCGTCGCCCGCGAGCACCTCGTGCGCGTGGCCCGCTGTCTGCGCGACGACCAAGACCTCAGATTCGAGATGTGCTTCGGCGTCACCGGCGTCCACTACCCCCAGGACGCGGGGCGCGAGCTGCACGCCTACTTTCCGCTCTTCTCGATCACCCACAACCGCTTCCTCGCGATCGAGTCGACGTGCCCCGAATCCGACCCGCACCTGCCCTCGATCGTCTCGGTCTACCCGGGCGACGACTGGCCCGAGCGCGAAGCCTGGGACCTCCTCGGGATCGTCTTCGACGGGCACCCCGGCCTGACCCGCACGGCGATGCCCGACGACTGGATCGGCCACCCGCAGCGCAAGGACTATCCCCTCGGGGGCATTCCCGTCGAATACAAGGGCGCCGTCGTGCCGCCCCCCGACGTGCGAAGGGACTACAGCTGATGAGCGACCCGAAGATCTACGCCACCCCCGGAGCCACGGAGGCCGAGCTCGACGGCCTGCCGAACTTCACCGCCGTCGGAGGGGACTGGAACGAAATCTCCGACGAGGCGGCGCGCATGGCCGAGGAGCGCATCGTCGTCAACCTCGGCCCCGTCCACCCTTCGACGCACGGCGTCTACCGCCTCCTCCTCGAGCTTGACGGCGAATACGTCCGGGAGATCCGCGGCGCCACGGGCTTCCTGCACACCGGCATCGAGAAGAACATGGAGTACCGCACGTGGACGCAGGGCGTCGCCTACGTCACGCGCATGGACTACGTCGCCTCCTTCTTCCAGGAGGTCGGCTACTGCATGGCCGTCGAGAAGCTGCTCGGAATCGAGGAGCAGGTGCCCCGCAGGGCCAATGTCATCAGGGTGCTTCTCATGGAGCTCCAGCGCATCGCCTCCCACCTAGTCGCCGTCGGCTCATCGCTCAACGAGCTGGGGGCGACGACGATGATGACCATCGCATTCCGCACGCGCGAGGACATCCTCCGGATCTTCGAGAGGATCTCGGGCCTGAGGATGAACAATGAGTTCGTGCGGCCCGGAGGCGTGCTGGAAGACGTGCCGGAGGGAATCACGGCCTACATCCGCGAGCTTCTCCCCGACGTGCGGAAGGGGACGTCGGAGATGGAGACCATCGTCGCCCAGAACCCGATATTCAAGGCGCGGTTCAAGGACGTCGGAGTGCTCTCGCTCTCGGCCCTCATGGCGTTGGGCCAGACGGGGCCGGCGGTCAAAGCCGCCGGGCTTCCGTGGGATCTTCGCAAGAGCCAGCCCTACTGCGGGTACGAAGACTACGAGTTCGACGTGCCGGTCTACGACAAGTCCGACGCCTACAACCGCGCCATGGTTCGCTTCGACGAGTGCTACCAGTCGCTGCGGATCGTCTACCAGGCTCTGGACAAGCTCGACGCCACCGAGGGGGAGCCCGTGATGGTCGAGGACAAGAAGATCGCCTGGCCCGCCCGCCTGTCGATTTCCACCGACGGCCAGGGGACGGCGCCCGTGCACGTGCGCGAGATCATGACCGAGTCCATGGAGTCGCTCATCCACCACTTCAAGCTCGTAACCGAGGGGTTCCGCGTTCCGGCGGGCCAGGCGTACTCGATCGTCGAGCACGCCAAAGGCGTCCTCGGATGCCACCTCGTCTCCTCCGGGGGGACGCGCCCCTACCGGGCGCACGTGTCCGACCCCGGATTCAGAAATCTGCAGGGCCTGTCGATGATGGCCGAGGGCGGCATGCTCGCCGACGCCATCGTCTGCCTTGCCGCGATCGACCCGGTGATGGGAGGTGTGGACCGATGAAGGAAGGCTACCCGCCGCAGATCGAGGAGCGCCTGCGCGCCGATTCGCGGGAGATCGTCGCGCGATACCCGGTGGCGCGCTCGGCGCTCATGCCCATGCTTCACCTCGTCCAGTCGGTCGACGGCTTCGTCTCGCCCCGGGGCATCGCGCTGTGCGCGGACGTCCTGGGCCTGACCCGCGCCGAGGTCTCCGCCGTCGCCACTTTCTACAGTCAGTACAGGCGCCATCCCAACGGCGAATACAACGTCGGGGTGTGCACGAATGCGCTGTGCGCCGTCATGGGAGGAGACGAAATCTGGGAGACCCTGACCTCCGCCCTCGGCGTGGGGAGCGACGAGACGACGCCGGACGGCAAGATCACGCTCGAAGCCCTCGAATGCAACGCGGGATGCGACTATGCGCCCGTCGTCATGGTCAACTGGGAGTTCTTCGACAACCAGACGCCGACGTCGGCCCTTCAAATCGTCGAAGACATCCGCGCGGGCCGGGACCTCCATCCGACTCGGGGCGCCGACAAGGTGCACACCTTCAAGGAGACAGAGAGGGTCCTCGCCGGATTCGAGGACGGGCACGCAGACGAGGGCCCGGGTGCAGGCTGCGCCTCGCTCAGAGGCCTGGAGATCGCGCGCGAACGCGGCTGGAGCGCGCCGAAGGAGGTCGCCAAGTGAGTGAGTTTTCCGCTCCCGGAGTGCTGTCCCCTGTCATATCGGACGTCTGGGACCGCGAGCGTTCGTGGACGCTCGGCGCCTATCGCGACGCCGGAGGGTACGAAGGGCTGGCCAAGGCGTGGTCCTACGGCCCCGGCGAGCTGACCCAGCTCATCAAGGACTCCGGCCTGGCCGGACGCGGGGGAGCGGGATTCCCGACCGGCCTGAAGTGGAGCTTCCTGCCCCCGCCCGACGGCGGTCCGCGCTACCTCGTGGTCAACGCGGACGAGTCCGAGCCGGGCACGTGCAAGGACGTTCCCGCGCTCATGGGCAACCCGCACGCGCTCATCGAGGGCATGGCCATCTGCCTTCTCGCCGTCGGCGGACACCACGGATTCGTCTATCTGCGCGGGGAAGTGGTGCACGTGTACCGCCGCCTCATGGCCGCCGTGCGGCAGGCGCGCGAGGCGGGGCTCATCGGCAAGGGCCTGGGGCCCGACGGCGACTACGACATCGAGATCACCGTGCACGCCGGCGCGGGCGCCTACATCTGCGGCGAGGAGACGGCCCTGCTCGACTCCCTCGAGGGCAGGCGCGGCCAGCCGCGCCTCAAGCCGCCTTTCCCGGCGGCCGAGGGTCTGTACGCCAGGCCCACCGTCATCAACAACGTCGAGACGATCTCCTCGGTTCCGGGAATCGTCCGCAACGGCGTCGAATGGTTCCACGCCATGGGCACGGAAAGCGCGAAGGGCCACGGCTTCTTCTCGCTTTCGGGCCACGTGAAGAATCCGGGCCAGTACGAGGCCCCGCTCGGGATCACCGCGCGCACGCTCTTCGACCTGGCCGGCGGCATAAGGCCCGGGCACGAGCTGAAGTTCTGGGCCGTCGGCGGCTCGTCCGCGCCGCTGTTCACACCCGAGCAGCTGGACGTCCCCCTCGACTACAACTCGGTGCGCGAAGCCGGCTCCATGCTCGCCACCCGCGCCATCATGGTCTTCGACGAGACCGTCTCGGTCGTGCGGGTCATCTCGCGCTGGACGGACTTCTACCAGCACGAATCGTGTGGAAAATGCACGCCGTGCCGCGAGGGGACCTACTGGATGCGGCAGGTCGTCCACCGTCTGGAAGCCGGGCGCGGCCGGCCGGGCGACGTCGACCTCCTCTACGAGATCGCCTCGAACATCGCCGGCCGTTCCTTCTGCGCTTTGGGCGACGCCGCGGCGACCCCCGTCAAATCGGGGATCGAGCTGTTCCGCGAGGAGTTCGAGGCAGGCTACACGACGCCGGCGCGCGAGCTCTTCCCCTACGAAAAGACGACCCTGTTCTCCGAGGTGTCTGCACAATGACGGCCAACGACTCTCTCGTCAATGTCACAATCGACGGCAAAGACGTCGAGGTTCCCGCGGGAACCCTCATCATCCGCGCGGCCGAGAAAATAGGCGTGCGCATTCCGCGCTTTTGCGACCATCCGCTGCTCAAGCCCGCCGGCGCCTGCCGGCAGTGCCTCGTCGAGGTCGCGCGCCCCGGGCGCGACGGCGTTGTCGCGAAAGGGCCCAAGCCCGTGCCCTCCTGCGCGGAGGCCGTCACGCCCGGCATGGAGGTCTACACCCAGCGCACGTCGGAGGTCGCGGCCAAGGCGCAGCGCGGAATCATCGAGTTCCTCCTCATCAACCACCCGCTTGACTGCCCGATCTGCGACAAGGGCGGCGAATGCCCTCTCCAGAACCAGGCGCTCTCCGACGGCCGCGCCGAATCGCGCTTCGTCGATGTCAAGCGGACCTACCCCAAGCCCGTCCAGGTGACCTCGGAGATCCTGCTTGACCGCGACCGCTGCATCCTGTGCCAGCGCTGCACGAGGTTCCAGTCCCAGATCGCAGGCGACCCGTTCATCGCGCTTCAGGGGCGCGGCGGCGGGTCCCCGGGCTTCGAGGTTCACTCCCTCAACGGCTCGCAGATCGGAGGCTTTGACGCGCGGGTCCTCAACTTCTCCGATTCCGACGGCGGGCGCGCCGAGCCCGTCCCCGGAGACTACGTCGGCTCCTACGGCAGCTGCGGGCTGGCGGAGGGCTTCGCCGCGGGCCCGATGGAACCCGCGGAAACAGACGAATCGGGCCGCCCCTTCTCCTCTTACTTCTCCGGCAACGTCATTCAGATTTGCCCGGTGGGCGCGCTCACCAGCTCCGCCTACCGCTTCCGTTCGCGGCCCTTCGACCTCGTGTCCGTCCCCGGCGTGACCGAGCACGACGCCTCGGGCTCGGCCATCCGCGTCGACTACCGGCGCGGCGAGGTCTTGCGCCGGCTGGCGTGGGAAGACCCGGAGGTCAACGAGGACTGGATCACCGACAAGGACCGTTTCGCCTTCAGATGGCAGAGCGGCCCGGACCGTCTGACGCACCCGCTCGTGCGCGACGCGTCGGGCGAGCTCGTGCCGACGTCCTGGGAAGACGCCCTCGACGTCGCAGCCCGCGGGCTCGCCGCGGCCAAGGCGCACGGCGGCGTCGGCGTCCTGACCGGCGGCAGGCTGACCATGGAGGACGCCTACGCCTACTCGAAGTTCGCGCGAACGGTTCTCGGCACCAACGACATCGATTTCAGAACCCGCCCGGCCTCGCCCGAAGAGGACGCGTTCCTCGGCTTCGTCGTCGCCGGGAGCGGACGCGGCGTCACGTACGGCGACTTGGAGAAGGCCGGGCACGTCCTCGCCGTCGGCTTCGAGGCCGAGGAGGAGTGCGGGTCGGTCTTCCTGCGCCTGCGCAAGGCCGTTTTGGCCAAGACGACGTCGGTGAGCGTCGTCGCCCCGTACGCGACGGCCGGAAGCGCGAAGATGAACGCCAACCTCATTCCCGCGGTCCCGGGAACGGAGGCGGCGATCCTCGACGGGCTCGACGCCGGAGACCCCGTGTACGACGGGCTGGCCGACGGCGGGATCATCCTCGTCGGAGAGCGCGCGGCGGAATCGGAGGGCGCGCTGTCGGCTGCGCGCCGCCTCGCCGAGCGCAGCGGCGCGCGCCTGGCGTGGATCCCCCGGCGCGCCGGCGATCGCGGCGCCGTGGAGATGGGCGCCGTCGGCGGCCTGCTGCCCGGCGGGCGCCCCGTCGCCGATCCGCGGGCCCGCGCCGAAGCGGAAGAGGCGTGGGGAGCGAAGATCCCCTCGATGCCCGGCCGCTCGGCCGAGTCGATCCTCCTGTCCGTGCACTCCGGCGCCCTGGGCGGGCTGCTCCTGGGCGGCGTCGAGGTCGGCGACCTGCCCGGCGACGCCCTCTCGTCGATCGAATCCGCGGGGTTCGTCGTTCAGCTCGAAGTCCGCGCCACCGCCACAACGGCCCTGGCCGACGTCGTCCTGCCCGTAGCCCCGCCGGTCGAAAAGGGCGGCTCCTTCGTCAACTGGGAGGGCCGCATACGCCCCTTCGGCCAGGCGCTGACGTCCGTCGAGCGGCCCGACCGGATCGTCCTCAACGACCTTGCCGCCGAATTCGGGGTCGACCTCGGTTTGGCCACGCTCGCCGACGCCGTTGCGCAGATCCGCGGCTTCAAGCCGTGGAACGGGCCGCGCGTGGCCCCGCCGCACGCCTTCCCCGAGGGAGAGCCCGAGCCGCCGGCTCCGGGAACCGCCGTGCTGGCCTCGTGGAATCTGCTCATCGGCGACGGAGCGCTTCTCTCGAATGAGCCGCATCTTGCCGGCACGGCCCGGCGGCCCGTGGCGGTCATGTCGGAGGCCACCGCCCGGGCCGCCGGAGCCGCCCCCGGCGGCAGAGTAACCGTCCAGGGGACGATCGGACGCGTCACGCTTCCCGTCGTCACCCTGCCCATGCCCGATGGCGTCGTCTGGATTCCCCAGAATTCCGTCGGGTGCAAGATCTCGTCGTTGGGCGTCAGGCCCGGCGAGGCCGTCACGGTCGCTGCGGAGGTGAGGAAGTGACGCCGTCGATCCAAGCCGCCGTCCAAACGGCGGACTTTTCCCAGGACACATGGTGGATATGGGCTTTGAAGGCCGCGTTCATCATCGTGTTCCTCATCATGAACGTCATCCTCGCCCTGTGGGTCGAGCGCCGCGGCCTCGCGCGCATGCAGACGCGCCTCGGCCCCAACAGAGTGGGCCCCCTGGGGCTGGGACAGGCCTTCGCCGACGCCGTCAAGCTTCTCATCAAGGAGGATTTCTGGCTCAAGGGCGCGGACAAGATCGTCTACTTCGTCGCCCCCTTTATAGGCGCGGTGTGCGCCTTCACGGTCATGGCCGTGGTCCCGATGGGGCCCAACGTTTCGATATTCGGCCATTCGACGCCGCTCCAGCTGGCCGATTCGCCCGTCGCCGTCCTGTTCGTCCTCGCGATCGCCGCCCTGGGCGAATACGGGCTGGTGCTCGGCGGATGGTCGGCCCATTCCACCCTGCCCTTCTACGGGTCGGTGCGAGGGGCCACCCAAATGATCTCCTACGAGCTGGCGCTGGGGCTTTCCCTCGTCACGGTGTTCCTCACGGCGGGAACGATGTCTATGTCGGGGATCGTGGCTGCGCAGTCGGACCTGTGGAACATAGTCACGCTATTCCCGGCCTTCGTCGTCTACCTCATTTCGATGTTCGGGGAGACGAACCGACTTCCCTTTGACCTTCCCGAGGCGGAAGGCGAGATCGTGGCGGGCCACACCACCGAGTACTCGTCGATGAAGTTCGCGTGGTTCTTCCTCTCCGAGTACATCAACATGCTCAACGTTTCGATGGTCGCCACGACCGTCTTCCTCGGCGGCTGGCAGGCGGACCCGATCACGACGTCGGTCTTCTCGCTGTGGGGCGGGAATCCGAACACCGGCTGGCTGCCGATGTTGTGGTTCTTCGGCAAGACGTGGACCCTCATGTTCTTCATGGTCTGGACTCGTGGCGCCCTCATGCGCATGCGCTATGACCATTTCATGAAGCTCGGATGGAAGGTCCTCATCCCGGTTTCGCTGACGTGGCTCGTCTCGGTCGCCGTCATCCAGGCGGTCACGAGCTTCACCGACCTCTCGCGCAACCAGCTGTTCATAGGGATAGGAGCAGCCTTTTTGGGCGTTCTCGCGCTCGTCTTCCTTTTCGGCGGGAAGGGCGACGCCGAAGGCGGCGAGGCCGACGATGCGGGCTTCGTCCGGCCGTCCGAAGAATTCGACGCTTTCGCCGGGGGCTTCCCCGTGCCGCCGCTGCCCGGCCAGACCCTGCCGCCTTCGCCTCGCGCCTCGCGCAGCGCCGCCCCGCCGGGCAGTCCGGAAGCTTCGGGCTCCGCCCTTTCCGCATCGGGCGACGCGGGCGAATCCGCCGAACCGGAATCCGGCGCGGTCGCGTCCCAAACAGGAAGCGCTGCGTCCCAAACAGGGGGCGTCGCGCCTCAATCCGACGCCGCAGAGCGCCAAGCCGGCGCAGCCACCACCGTCAAGGGAGGCCACGAGTGACAGACCACATTCCCTCCACGTCCCCCGATCCCGAGCTCTGGGACCGGCCGAAGAAAGGGCCGGTGGGGGAGCTCTTCGCCCCCGTCGCTGGATACGGGGTCACGATCTCCTCGATGTTCCGCAAGCCCGTCACGGAGCAGTACCCGGAGGAGAAGGTTCCAACGGCCCCGCGCTACCACGGACGCCACCAGCTCAACAGGTATCCCGACGGCCTTGAACGCTGCATCGGCTGTGAGCTGTGCGCCTGGGCGTGCCCGGCCGACGCGATCTTCGTCGAAGCGGCGAACAACACCCCGGACAACCAGGTTTCGCCCGGCGAACGCTACGGCCGGGTCTATCAGATCAACTATCTGCGCTGCATCTTCTGCGGCTTTTGCATCCAGGCCTGCCCCACGAGGGCGCTGACGATGACGAACGAGTACGAGCTTGCCGGCCCCACGCGCGAGGGCCTCGTCTACGAGAAGGAAGACCTTCTCGCGCCGATGCTGGAAGGCATGCTGGCCGCCCCCCACCCGATGGCCGAGGGCGCGTCCGACGCCGACTACTACCGCGGCGAGGTCGTCGGCCCCACCGCGGCCCAGATCGAGTGGGTGGCCGAGCACCGGCCCGACGATCCGACCCTCGCGACGGCGGTCTCCGTCGATGCTCCGGGC
Organism: uncultured Ancrocorticia sp.; assembly: GCA_905373325.1. Taxonomy (GTDB): domain Bacteria; phylum Actinomycetota; class Actinomycetes; order Actinomycetales; family Actinomycetaceae; genus Peptidiphaga. Next base: position 2,835 of record CAJPTB010000017.1, on the reverse strand, counting down.
CCCTTCGATTCGGCCGCGGTTCCGGCCGGCGTGCCTGCCGACTCGGCGGCGGCCTCGGCAGACGCGTCCGCGGGCGAGCGCACGGAAGGCGGAAGGTGATGGAAGAAGCGGCGACCATCGAAATCTCCCTCGGCGAGACGATCCTTTTCGGCGTCGTCGCCGTGGTCATGGTGACGCTGACCGTCTTCGGCCTGCTCGTCACGCGGCGCGCCGTCTATTCGGCGGTCTGCGTCATCGCCGACATGGTGTGCTTGGCCGTCCTGTACACGGCGCTCGAAGCCCCGTTTATGGGGGTCGTCCAGATCGCCGTGTACACGGGCGCGATCCTCATGATGTTCCTCTTTGTGCTCATGATGATCGGCGTCGACGCGGCCGACTCGACGTATGAGACCCTGCGGGGCCAGCGGATCATGGCGGCCCTGGGGGCGCTCGGATTCGCCGCGATCGCCGGCGGGGCGGTCATGGATGCGCGAACCCCCGGCCCCGTCGGCTTGGCGAAGGCCAACGAGGAGACGAATCCGACGGCGATAGCCAAGTCGATCTTCACGAACCACGCCCTCGCGATGGAGCTGACCGGGGCGCTGCTCATCGTGGCCGCCGTCGGCGCGATGACGCTGACGCATCGCCAGGGCGTGCGCAAACGTCTGAGCCAGGCCGAGCTTGCCGAGGCAAAGATGGCCGCCTACGCGCAGACGGGGCGCCACATCGGCCAAAAGCCGCCCACGGGCGTCTATGCGGAATCGAATTCCGCCGCAGCACCGGCCCTCACGAGCGGGGGAGAGGCCGTGGCCGAGTCGGTCCCGCGCATCCTGCGAATCCGAGGCCAGGCCTACACGCCGTCGGACGTTTCCCCCATCACCGTCGCGCGCGCCGCGCGCGGCGAACTCGACGGGCGGGGCCGCTCCGAGGTCCCTCGCGCCCACATGCCCGGGATGCCGGGCGAGGAGGCGCCGGTCTACGGGGATTCGCGCGAGGAGGCCCCCGCCTACGGCGATCCGCGCGAAGAGTCCCCGGCCGGAGGCAGCCCAAGCCGCCCCCGTCTCGACGGCAAGGAGGAAAACCGTTGAATCTCATGCTGTACGTCGTTTTGGCCGTCGTCCTCTTCTCCATCGGCGGGGCCGCCGTCCTCACCCGGAAGAACGCGATCATCGCGCTCTTGGGCGTCGAGATCATGCTCAACTCCTGCAACCTCGCGCTCGTGGCATTCTCCCGGATGTGGGGGAACGTCGAGGGCCAGGTCTTCGCCTTCTTCGTCATGGTGGTCGCCGCCGCCGAGGTCGTCGTCGGCCTGGCGATCGTCATCTCCATTTTCACAACCCACCGGTCCGCGTCGCTCGACGGCGCGAACCAGCTCAAGCACTGACCGGAAGAGGTGTGAATTGACTATGGAAATCACTTCGGCTTCGGGAGCTGCGGCCCTCGTGTGGCTGTGCGTCGCCGTCCCCCTCCTTTCCTCGGGCGTTCTGCTCGTCGCCGGAAAGAGGGTCGAAAGCTGGGGCCATTGGCTGGCCGTCGGCGCGTCGGGCCTCTCGTTGCTCGTCGGCTCGGCGGCGCTCGTCCAGCTCATCGGCGCATCCCCCGAAGAGCGGGCAATGCGGGTGCGGCTGTACCGATGGTTTGCGACGGGCGACTTCGCCGTCGATCTCTCCCTGCGGGTCGATCCGTTGTCCGTCACCTTCCTCATGCTGGTGACGTTCGTCGGAACCCTCATCCACGTCTACTCCGTCGGGTACATGGAACACGACCCGGCCAAGACCCGTTTCTTCGCCTATCTCAACCTGTTCGTCGCCTCGATGCTGCTGCTCGTCCTCGGCGACTCCTACGCGGTGATGTTCGTCGGCTGGGAGGGCGTGGGGCTCGCCTCCTACCTACTCATCTCCTTCTGGAACCAGGTTCCCGCTTACGCGGCCGCAGGCAAGAAGGCCTTCGTCATGAACCGCGTGGGCGACGTCGGCCTGCTCGCCGCGATGATGCTCATGGTCTCGTCTTTCGGCACGGTGACTTTCGACGGCGTCGCAGCCGGCGCCGCCAAGGCGGGGTCGGGCACTCTGCTTGCGATCGGCGTTCTGCTGCTCGTCGGCGCTTGCGGAAAGTCCGCCCAGTTCCCGCTTCAGGCCTGGCTCGGCGACGCGATGGCCGGCCCGACTCCGGTCTCCGCCCTCATCCACGCGGCCACGATGGTCACCGCCGGCGTCTACCTCATGGTGCGTTCCGGCTTCGTCTACGCCGCAAGCGCCTCGGCGCAGCTGGCCGTCGCCGTCATAGGCACGGTCACGCTGGTGTTCGGGGCGATTGTCGGCGCGGCCAAGGACGACATGAAGAAGGTCCTCGCCGCCTCTACGATGTCCCAGATCGGCTACATGATGCTCGCCGCGGCCCTCGGCCCCGCGGGCGCGGCCTTCGCCGTCTTCCATCTCGTCACCCACGGCTTCTTCAAGGCGAACATGTTCCTCGGCGCGGGGTCCGTCATGCACGCGATGGACAACGAGGTGGACATGCGCCGATTCGGCGGCCTGCACAAGCGCCTGCCGGTCACGTGGGCCACGTTCCTGGCCGGATACCTCGCCATCATCGGCTTCCCCTTCCTCTCGGGATACTTCTCGAAGGACAAGATCATCGAGGCCGCCTTCGTCGGCGAAGGATGGCGTCCGTGGGTCTTCGGCGGCCTGACGATGGCCGTAGCGGGACTGACGGCTTTCTACATGTCGCGGCTGTTCTTCATGGTATTCCACGGCGAGGAGAGGTTCGCCAGCGAAGGCGCCGAGGCCAAGCATCCGCATGAGGCCCCCGCCACGATGTGCGTCCCGCAGATCGTGTTGGCCGACGGCTCGATCG
>CAJPTB010000016.1 GCA_905373325.1 uncultured Ancrocorticia sp. | reverse complement strand
CCTCGCGCGCCCGCGGGGTCAGGTTCGCGGAATCGACCTCGAAGTTCACGTCGGAGGAGAGCGTGGTGGTCGTCTCCCCCTCGCCTTCGACCGTCGTCTCCGCGCCGTCGGCCGATCCGATCGGTGCGTAGTAATCGAGAACCGGCGCGTTCAGCTCATCCGCGCCAAGGACCGGCGCCGCCATGTTCTTGAAACTCTTTCCTCCGAGGGGAACGAGAATCTGTTTAGGGCCGCTCGCAGACGGGCTCGCGGAGGATTCGGAGCTCGGGTCTGCCGCGGCGCGGGCCCCGAATGAGCCCGCCACGGCAAGTCCGATCGCGAGCAAGGCTCCGCACGCTGCCTGCCGCCGGGCGCTCATCGCGACACCTTGACCTTCTTGAAGACTCCCGCCTCGGGGATCGTCACGTCGACGGTCGTCACGTCCTTCGGAAGCCCCGCGAAGATCGTCTGGAGAACGACGGACTCACCGCCTTTGACCGAGACATTGTTAAGCTTCGTGGAGCACAGGCAGTCCCCTGAGGCGTCGTAGGCGGCGCGGTAGACCTTCGCGTGTTTTCCTTCGATGAGTTTCACACCGTCGGTCGTGTTCCACAGGTGATACCCCCCGTCCTTGGTACGCCCCTTGTCATTCACCGGCACCCGGTGCGTGCCGTCGTCGAAATGTCCCCCAATGTCTAGCTCCTCGCCGGATTTCTTCGTGTTGACCGCCGTGAAAACGACTGTCGTCGCCGCGCTGGAGGTCGTCACCTCGTTGAGATCGATTCGCAAGCCGTCTCCGGCGTTGCGCGAGGCGATGACGGGGAGTTTCGCGTTCGAGGAGACGGGCTGATCCCCCGCATTGTCAACCGCTTCGGATTTGGCCTTCTCGACCTGTGGATCGGTTTTCGCGGCCTTTTCGTTGGACGCATCGCTCTCGTTGGACGCATCACTGCTGCATGACACGAGCGTGAAGCTCGCACACACCGCCATAATTGCCGCAATATAGCGTGATTTACGCATGACTGTATCTCCTTTTAGAGTCCTAGCCGTCTCGACCCAAGCCCTCATCGACGGCAAGCGCGGGGCATAGTGCGTGACAGCCTCGCGGAAGCTACTGAGATGACAACGGCTTGGCTTTCTTGCAGAACGGCTCTTTATGCTTTCCACGCTAACACAAACCAGCCTCCACAATAGGAAAATGGGAACCGCTCCCCAGCGATGGATCTTCGCGGGTTGCCCGCATTCGCAAGTGCGAGCCGCGCGCAGCCGCGAGAGAGAGCACTCGAAGCTGCGAGAGCGTACGCCCGGAGCCGCAAGAGCGAGACGGCACTCGCCTCGGGGCGGCCCCCGGACGTACGATGTCGAGTAGAACTCAGCATCGTCTTAAAGGAGACAGCATCATGGCCTTCGTCGAGAACGACGGCGCAGCGACACTTGCGCCTCTTTCCCAGGAACGCATCGTTGCCGCGCTGGAACGCGACAAGATCATCTACGCCTACGATTCGGACAACGACCTGGCCGCCGGCTGGGAGCATGGCGGGTTTTTCTTCCTCATCGGAGGCGAGTCGGACGAGTACCTGCGCGTCCAAGGCCGCTGGTACGCCTCGTTGTCGACGGACCGCCTGGGAGAGGCCATTCAGGCATGCAACGAGTGGAACATCCACACGATTTGGCCCAAGACTTACGCGGTGGCCAACGACGTCAACGAAGTGGTCATCATGACCGAGCATTCCGTGGATTACGAACACGGGGTCACCGACGCCCAGATCAGCCAGCACATTGCCTGCGCGATCTCCACCGGCACACAGTTCTTCGAGTATCTGAACGAAACCTTCCCTCAGGAGTGGGAGGCCTACCAAGTGCAGGCCGAGGCTCAGGCGATCGCCGTGGCGGAAGCCCAAGCGGTTGCGGAAGCCGAGGCGGACGCCCGCTACAACTTCAAGGGCGATTCGGACCGGCCCGAGGAGGACCTGACAAGACCCGATTCTCTGGCCCTGCCCGAGACGCCTTTTCACGATGCCTCCTACCAGCCGTCAGCAGAAGAAGAGGATTCCCGAAAATCGGAGGACTGAGGAGGACTGAATCTTCTCAGAAAGCCTCTCGAAACGCCGGTTGTCACGTTCCGCGCCTCCGCACTTTTATTACCGCGCCGTCGGGCGAGGTGAAGGCGAAACTCCGCCGGGGCGGGAGATCGCGGTCACCCGTCTTCAACGCGCGCCGTCGACCACCGGGGGGAACCTCTGCCGTGTGGCGGGAGATCGCGATCACCGCCCGCACCTAGTTTCACTGTGCTCGCGTTCCACCCGCCGCCGCTCGGTTCACCGGCAAAATTCTCATCCATAAAACAGCGGAATTTGCCATCGTCAGAAAAATGTCCCGCCGCCGACAGGGCGTGCGAATCCGGAGGCCCGCGGGAGCCGCGCGTCAGAGCTCGTCCCACACGAGCGGCGTCGTCTGACCGGTTTCAAAATCCGAACGAAGCAAACCGTAGGCGACGGCGTCGCGCAGCGACCCTCCCGCCGTCGGCCATGCCTTTCGATAGTGCGCCTCCTTGACGAAACCACTGCGGAGGAAAGCCTTGCGCATGGCCACGTTGTCCTCGCGCGTCTGCCCTTCGATGCGCACGATGTTCGGATAGTTCTGGAACAAATAGCGCACGAGCTCCCGGACAGTCTCCGTCCCCATCCCCTTTTCTCGCGCTTGGTTTGCGAGGCGAATGTCGAATAGCGGCGCGATGCTTTCAAGGTCTTCGACGACGACGAAGCCGATAAGCTCGCCCCGAACCCGAGCGGCGATAACCGCATTATCAGGGCCGTCGAAATCCCCTTCCTCCCTGCGCGACTCAAGGACCTCGCGGGTGGGCGACGGGTTCATGTGGAAGGGAAACGCGTTCGCCGTCATGAAACGAACAAACTCCTCCCATCCGCTCGGATCGACAAGCGAAAAAGGTTCGACGTCTACGGCCATGCGTGCATGCTATCAGCCGCCGTCGAACATGCCCCGGCGGATCTTGGGGAGAAAGGTGAGCAAAAAGAACGAGGACGAGTGGCGACCGCCGTCGCCCAACCGCCTGTCGGGGTAGCGGGACTTGAACCCACGGCCTCCCGCTCCCAAAGCGGGCGCGCTACCAACTGCGCCATACCCCGGCGCCCTGCCGGACTCGCCCCATCTTAATGCAACGGAAGCCGCCGCGCATGCGCGCGAACCCGAAGGCGCGCCGACGCGGCAGAACCCGCGCGCCCGCCGCACGCGTGAAAAGACCGCTGCAATTTTCGATCGACGAGGCAGACGCGAACAACGCCCCGCGCATGCGCGAAAAGGCCGTCCCGGCGGCACGACGCACGCCACACTTCGATGCGTGGCACTGCCCAGCGCAACCTGCTATCCTCATTGAGCACGCGAGTGTAGCTCAATGGTAGAGCCCCTGCCTTCCAAGCAGGCTACGCGGGTTCGATTCCCGTCACTCGCTCCATTTCCTCGCCGCATTCGATTAGATCCCGCTGGCGTGCCCGCTCTGTCGCCTTAACAGTCCAGTTTGCCAGCTCGCTTGCCGGCCAAACGCGGAATAAGCCTTCGTGGTGCGAGAACAGACCCCGAAACGCGAGAGCTGACCTGCCAGACGCAACCAACACAGTGCCCGCATGGATCAGTCAGTCTCCCCGCCGTCTGGTGCAACGACGCCGAGGCGGCCCAGTTCTACGCCGACGCCTTCCGCGGCGCCTTCGTGGTCGAGCAGGCCTTCGTGGTCGGGCAGGCGCCCGGGCTCACGGCCGCAGTCGCCGTTCACGGCTTCCGGCTCTCCCGCTCCTCGGATACGGCGCTGTGGCAATCGCTCACATAGGTTTGGCTCGCTGCCTCCGTGGATTGCCCCATCGCCCCGTCGGATTCACTCCTTCGAAATTGGTTCGGCAGACCCGTCAATCGGCCTGCTCATGCCGTACAGGATCGCCTCGATGAGGGAGTGCAGAACCGTCGAATCCTCAGATTCCGTGCAGCGCATGAAGTCGTATGAGACGCCGTCGAGGAACGCCGAGACGAGCGCGCTCGACACCCTGTCGATGTCCGTCGTCGGCTCGCGGCCGATCTTGGCCAAAACACTCTCGACCAACTTGTACACTTCCCGGTTCAACCCGATGTGATAGTCCTCGAACTTGCCGTACGTCTTCGGGTGGCGCATCGCGTAGAGATTCAGCTCCGAGGTGAGGATGTACATCGTCCGCCCGTCGGCGCGCATGGCTTCCAGGACCTCCATGAGCCCGTCGACGGAAGGGTCCCAAGACGAATCGATGGTCTCGCGAAAGCGGGTCAGTATGCGGTGCCCATGGGCGAGCACCGCCTCTCCCAGCAGGTCTTCCATCGAGGAGTAATTCGAATAGAAGGCTCCTCGGGTGAAGCCGGCGGCGCGGACGACGTCGTCGATCTTCGCGCCCGCAAATCCCTTCTCGACGAAAACGGAGGTCGCTGCCTCAATGAGGCGCGCACGCGTATTCTCGCGTTTGCGAAGCGGCCTTTCAGCGCCCAAGAGCACCTCCCCTTCCGAGCGTTTCCCTCTAAGCTCAACTTTCCAAGCCCTGCCTCTGTCCAGCTTATCGCCTCGCGCCGTTTCGGGACAGACTCGCGAGCCCAAAGCCGCCGCGCGCGAAGTGTCCACGTTCACACAGCGACGGCGACCCCTCGGATCGAAACTCCAGTACACTTTTGTATCGTATTCAGTACATAAATGAATTGAGATTGCGGGACCGCCTATGTCTTCTTCGCTCTATCGGCTCGGGAATTTCTGCGCCGCCCACGCCAAACGCGTTCTGGCCGCATGGCTGCTCCTCATTGCATTTCTCGGCGTCGTCGTGGCGCAGACGGGAATCAACCTCTCCAGCAGCTACAAGATCGACGGATTGGAGTCGATCGAGGGCGTCGACGTCCTGTCCGAGCGCCTGCCCCAGGCTTCCGGCGTCAGCGAATCCATCCTCTTTTCCTCCGACGACGAGATCGAGTCCCACAAGGAGACGATCAAAGCCTTCGTGGACGAGGCGAAGAAGATCGACGGCGTCACGAACGTCTCCGACCCCTTCGCCGCCGCGACCGGCGGCGTCTCCTCCGACGGGAAACACGCGCTGGCGGCCGTCCAGACGGACAAAAGCGCCGGGGACGCCAAAGGCGACGTCGGGCCAAAGACCGCGGCCATTTCGGCGAAGCTCGATTCGCTCGTCGCCCAGGCGCGCGCCGCAGACGCCTCCTTGACCGTCCAACGCAGCGGCGCCGTCGGACACAAAACGGAAATCGCCCTGTCGGCGACGGAAATCGTCGGCGTGATCATCGCCGCCATCGTCCTTTTCGTCACCTTCGGCTCCCTGCTCGCAGCAGGATCGCCGATCGTCTCCGCGATCATCGGGGTGGGAGCCGGGCTGCTCGGAATCGTCGTCGCGGCGGCCTTCGTGGAGGTCAGCTCCGTCACACCGGTGCTCGCCGTCATGATTGGACTGGCCGTCGGCATCGACTACGCGCTGTTCATCATGTCGCGGGCGCGCGAGTACCTGGCCGAAGGAATCGATCCCAAGTCGGCGGCGGGCCGGGCGACGGCCACCGCGGGATCGGCCGTGGTCTTCGCTGGAGGGACCGTCATCGTCGCGCTGTGCGGCCTCGCCGTCACGGGCCTGCAATTCCTGGCGGTCATGGGAGCAGCCTCGGCCGCGGTGGTCGCGGTGGCCGTCCTCGTCGCGGTGACCGCCGTCCCCGCGCTTCTCGGGCTTCTGGGCCGCCGACTCTCGCCGAAGCCCCGCAAGGAGCGGCGTAGCGGCAGGATTGCCCGCGCGTGGGTGCGGGCCGTCACGCGGCGCCCGGCCGCAACCGTCGCCGTCGTCTTGGGGACTCTGGGAGTCGCGGCGCTTCCCGCGTTGGATCTGGCCACCGCTCTGCCCGACAGCGGGCAGGCGGCCCGGGGAACCGTCGAAAGAGACACATACGACGCGGTGTCCAAGGCCTACGGCGAGGGCTACAACGCGCCGATCGCGGTGCTCGCCGACATCGTGCAGAGCCAGGATCCCGTCGGCCTGGTCAAGACATTGAGCGAGAAGATCGGCAAGCTCGACGGCGTGGAGCGGGTCGCCCTCGCCACGCCCAACCGAGACGGTTCGCTCGCCTTCATCCAGATCGTCCCGACGGGCGGCCAGGAGAGCAAGGCCACGGCCGACCTCGTCAAAGAGATCAGAGGCCTGGCGCCCTCCTGGGAGAAGCAGTACGGGATCTCCAACGTCATGGTGACAGGCAAGACGGCGGTCGCCATCGACATTTCGGACAAGCTCGGCCAGGCCCTCCTTCCTTTCGGGATCGTCGTCGTGGGGCTGTCGCTTGCCATCCTCCTGGTCGTCTTCCGCTCGATCGCCGTGCCGCTGACGGCGACCCTCGGGTTCCTTCTTTCCCTTGCCGCGGGCATGGGGGCCGTCGGAGCCGTCTACGGCTACGGGTGGCTCGCGGACGCCCTCAACGTCACGAAAACCGGCCCCGTCATATCCTTCATGCCAATCCTGGTCATCGGCATCCTCTTCGGGCTCGCGATGGACTATCAGGTGTTCCTCGTCTCGCGAATGCGCGAGGAGTGGATCCGCACGGGCGACGCCGGCCTGGCCACCCGGGAGGGCTTCGTGGGATCGGCGAGAGTGGTGACGGCCGCAGCGGTCATCATGACGGGGGTGTTCGCGGCGTTCATCCCGCACGGCTCCGTCGAGATCAAACCGATCGCCATCGCCCTGACGGCGGGGATAGCCGCCGACGCGTTCCTCGTCCGAATGACCTTCATTCCCGCGATCATGGCGCTTTTGGGCAGGAAGGCGTGGTGGATCCCGCGCTGGCTGGACGCCGCCCTTCCAGCGGTCGACGTCGAAGGCGACGGGCTCGCCCGCTCCCTCGAACACGAAGCGTGGGTCGCCGACCACGGCGAGAGCGCCGTACGCCTCGAAGGCCTCGCCATTCTGGACGGCGACGAGCCGCTCGTCGACTCCCTCAGCCTCGCCGTGGGGCCAGGCCAGCTGGCCGTCGTCAGAGGCGAGGACGCCGTGGCGCGGCGGGCCCTCTCCGCCGTCGTCGAGGGAAGGCTGCTGCCGGACGTGGGAATCGCGGTGATCGGCCCCCACACGCTGCCCGACGGGCGCTCGCAAGTCCAGGGCATGACCACCGCCCTGCGCAGCTGGGACGGCCCGGTCTCGGCCAGAGCCTCGGTCGTGACGGTCGACGATCCTGGCAAACGCCGCTGGGAGCGCGTCCGCCAGCTGCTCGACCAGGGGCGGACCGTCCTGGCGACGGGGCCGGCGTCCATGACCGTCCCTCCCGATCTTTGCGTTTCCGCGCAGGCTACGATCCTCCCTCCGTCAAACCGCGTGGACGACTCTCCGTCTAACCGCGTCGGCGCTGCGATCCGATAAGGAGAAAACCGTGAAAAAAGCACGCTCCCTGTTCTTCAGCCTCGTCCTCATCCTCCCGGCGGTTATCGGCCTCCTCGCCTTGGCGAGCACGTCCTCGACCGTCGACGGCGACAATCCCGCCAAGGCCGCCGTCGTCAACCTCGACGAGCCCGCCAAACTCAGCTCCGGCAAAACCCTGCCCGCGGGACGCCAGATGATCGCGAGCCTCACGAAGGGCGCGGCGTCGGAGTCCTCCCATGCGCGCCGCATCGCCTGGGACGTCGTCAGCCCCGAGACCGCGCGGGACGGCCTGAAAAGTGGAAGATACGAAGCCGTGGTCACGATACCCAAGGACTTCTCGCGGCAGGCCGCGGCGGTCCTCGAGAAAGGGCGCACGGGCATCCCGCGGGTCTCGATCGAGTCCTCGGGCAGCAACCCGGTGACGAGAAGGATTTCGACGGCGGTCACGGAGGCCGCGGCGAAGGACCTGGGCACGAACTTGACCGTCGCCTACATCGACGGGAGCCTCAAGGCGACCAACACGATGAAATCCGGCATAGGCAAGGCGGCCGACAACGCGAAAAAGCTCGCCGACGGGCAGCACAACGCCGCCCAAGGCAGCCAGGAGCTCGCCGACGGCACGGGAAAGCTCGCCTCCGGCCTCCATACGCTCCAGGGAGGCGCCGGCGAATTGTCGTCGGGCGCTTCAAACCTCGCCGGCGGCGTTTCGACCTACACCTCGAAGGTCGACCAGGCCGCCGCGGGCGCCCAGCAGCTGTCCGTCGGCTCTCAGAGCCTAAGCGCGAACGTCTCCCGGTACACGGCCGGCGTGAACCAGATGTATGCGGCGATCGCCGGAAACGGCCCGCGGAGCCTCGTCGGCGGCGCGGCGCAGGTCTCTGGCGGGCTCCAAAGGCTCAATTCCTTCGTGCAGAACATCGATTTGTCCTCGCTGACCCAAATCGAAGGGAATCTGACCCAGCTTTCTTCGACGATGGGATCCGTTTCGTCCGGGGCCGATCGAACGGTCGCCCTCATCAGGGCGTGCGGCGCCGGGAACGCCCAGGCGTGCGCCGCAGCCGAGCAGGCGACCCTCCAGGTCAAGCAGGCCGCCGCTTCAGTTTCCTCGCGCATCGGGACGGGAGGCTCCGGCTCCCTCGGAATGATCCAGCAGCTCAACGGGCTCAAGGCTTCGGTCAGTCAGCTCGCGCAGGGGGCGCAGTCGGTTTCACAGGGCCTCGACCAAGTCGCGGGGGCGATGGGCACGAATCTGGCCGGCGCCAACGGGAACAGCCTCGTCGCAGGCGCGAACCAGGTTGCCGAGGGGAACAAGAATCTGGCCGGAGGTCTGGCGGCCCTTTCCGGCAATTCTTCGACTTTGAACCAGGGAGCGGGCAAAATCGCCGCGGGCGCGTCTGCCGTCAACAAGAACGCCGCCGCGGCCGCCGGCGGAGCCGATCAGCTCGGCCAGGGTGCCGCCCAGCTGAGCGGCGGCGCACAGGAGTTGAACAAGGGGGCGAATTCTCTGCGCAGCGGTCTGAGCGACGCTTATTCGCGCATCCCCGCCGATCCGAACCCTGCGGCTCACGCCCGTGCCCTTTCCAGCCCCGTCGGAGTCGCCTCGTCCGGCGGCGACGTTTCGACGACGACCTCGCTCGCCCCCGGGGCTATCGCCGCGGCCCTGTGGATCGGGTCGCTCATGTCCGTGCTCGCCCTGGGCAAGATGAAGCGGGGCCGCATATTCGAGGCGGCCACGCCGCTCCGGCTGGCGTGGGAGTCGCTGAAGCCGTCCCTGGCCATGTCCCTGGGCCAGTGCGTCGCGACGGCGGCGGCGATGTGGGCGTGGGACGTCGACGTCGCCGACAAACCCGGGGCCTTCGCCATGATGCTGTTCGCGTCGGTCGCCTTCACGATCGTCAACGACGCGCTCATGGCCGTCTTCGCCCGCCGCGGCGGGGTGATCGCCTCATTGACCCTTTTGGCGGTGCAAATCCTCAGCCTCGACGTCGTCCTCCCCTCCGCGAGCCACACCGGGTTCTTCGGCGCGGTCAATGGATCGGCGCCTCTGCCGGGGGCGGCTTCGGCCCTTCACGGGCTGATCACAGGCGGACCTTCATCCGCCTCGGCCGCGGCGATCGTCCTCGGCGTGTGGGCCGCGGCGGCCTTCGGACTCTCGGTTGTGGGCGTCAAGAGGCGGCGTGCCACGTCGGTGAGCGCCATCAGGAGGGAGCTGGCCCGGGCCGCGGCCGCGTAAGCGAGGTTGGGCGGGCGTCTGCCGCCCGCGACCGCCTAACCCCGCTTCGGCGCCCAAGCCCGCTCGAGCGCCTTGTCCGCGCCGAGCGCGACGGCGAAGGCCATGAGGCCGTTTGGCTCATAGGGGCAGGAGAACAGGCCGCAGTCGATCGCCTTGTCCGTGAGGAATGTCTCCGACTCGGCGGCGGCTCGCGGATTCTTGAGGTCCCAGGCGAGGAGCGCAGCCATGAGCTCGGCCGAGGCGGCGGCGGGCAGGGGTTCTATTCCCAGGCGTCGAAGGCCGCCGTAGGCCGCCCGCAAAGGCCGCGAGACGAGGACGGAGCGGGTCATCGACAGCGGGCCGACGTTGTAGGAGACCGTCCGGCCAGCTTCGCGTTCGACGGTTGCCCGCCACCTGCCGATCCGCTTCGCGGCGGCGTAATTGGGGCCTTGAACCGCGATGTATCCGGGATAGACGCCGTCGACGCGCGAGGGGCCGAGGCCCCGTGCCTTCGCGTAGGCCGCCAGCGCCGAGGCGGCCGGGCCCCGTCCAAAATGCGCCTTCGGAGGCTCCGACAGCACATAGGCGTCCGTGGGGCTTCCGTACCAGGCGAGCGCGGTGTCGGGGCGGGCATGCGTGACGAGGCTTTCGACGACGTCGGCGCCGGCCTCCGCCAAGAGGAACTTCGCCCCGGGGGCGTACAGGGTGTCTACTATCGCGATGCGCCCGTCCAGAGCGGCGATCCATCCCGCGACGGCCTCCGGTTCGCGTGCGACGTCGAGCGGGACGGGTGGAAGAATGAGGGTTCCCGCCCCGGACCTCGCCGCGTCGATGAGCGCCGAGTTCTTCTCCTGGCCCGCGCGGACGGGCGCGGCGACGTCGGCGCCCCACGCCAGAAGCGAAGGCGCAGGCGAAAGCGCGGCAGACGCTCCGAGGCACGCGAACGTCCATCCCTCGAGGTCGAGGATCCCCGGATCGTCGATGACCTCGGTCAAAGCGTCGTATGCGCCGCGACGTATGAATCCACGGCGGCGCCATGCATCCAGCAGGGCCAGGAGACTCCGCCCCCTGTAGTCGCGTCCGTCGAGCTCCAGGGACAGCTCGCGGCGAGGCTCTCGGTTCCCGCTCACCTTCCAGGAGCCGCCGCGGACTTCGACGGCGCGGGCTTCGCCTATGCGGCGCCCGTCGGCGAAATGCAGGCTCTTCGTCAGCCAGGCGAGGCCGGCTCGGGCCGCCTCGCTCCCGCGAGAAGGGGCGTCGACCCTGCTGAGGTCCGTCATCGCGGCGCGATAGCCTTCGCGCCACGGTTCGGCTCCTTTTACCCTCTCGGCCAGGCGCGGATCGGCGGTGGCCGCGGCCAGCGCCATTCCCCGGGCGAGGACGCTCGAACTCGCGCGCCCGTTTTGCCGAGGCAGAACGATCCGGCCGGACGGGCGATCGCCCCCCTTGCGGTACCCTTCCAGGCCGACGCCGCCGTATGACAGATGGACGAGGTCGCGGCCGCTTTTGCCGTCGAGAACGGCGAAATCGCGAGAATCGGATGGAACGCGGGAATCGGATGGAACGCGGGAATCGGAGGAAGCGCGCCCCATGTCGATCAGCTCCAAGCGCGCGGGGAGGAGCGCGGGCGCGCGGAACTTCGCTTGGCCCCAGCATCGGGCCGACCCGTCCAAGCCCAGACGGTCCGTCGCCCACGCCTCGACCGCCGCTCCGTGGAGAATCGCGCGACGGAAGCCGAAAACCCTAGCCGCGGCGTTCGACATGTGGATCGGGTTGACGTCGCCCGTGTAGCGCGCCCACAGCCGGGAATCCGCCACTGTGAATTCCCGCTCCGCGACGGCGGGCCGATTGCCGACGTCGAGGCGGCCCATAGAGTCGACTCCGCGCTGGCGCCTCAGGTCGAAGCCTCCAAAAGGCAGCCGTTCGCCCCACTCGCGCGGCTCTCCGGTAAGTTTTTTCGCGATGTAAAGGGTCTCTTCGGCGTAGACGAGCTCGCCGTCGGCGTAGACGAGCCCTCGGACCGTCACCTCGGTTCCCCGCTCGCTGCGGCGAATGGAGGAGACGGAGGCGCCGACCTCCGCCTCGCCGCCGAGGAGAATCGGCGCCGCAAGCGTCCACGAGGATTCGGCCACGACGAGCCCGGCCAGGGGAACGGGAATTTCAGGCGCGCTGAGTGCCTCGACCGAGGGCGCGAAACACATCGCGCGCAGCTGGCTCGGCGTGGCGTAGGCCTTTTCGCCTCGCAGCCCTTCGCGCTCGTCTCGCGCATTCTCGGCTTCGTCCGCGCCGGGTTTCAAGAAATCCTCAAGGCTTTCGGACGCCTTGTCGGGCAAATGCGCGTCTCGGACTTCTCCTGCGAGCTCGCCTCGTTCGGGGAAACCGCCTCGACTCACCGATTTCCTCACGGATGTCGCCATCAATCGTGCAAAACGAGTAACGTGCGTCAATTCAACCATTGCTCGAATCCCTTTCGCCGCTTTGACAACGCAACCCTATCGTTTTCCCACGCGACGCGGAATGAAAACCACCGAAACAGTCGAAGAAACCAAAAATCCGAGTGTTCGCAGCGCATGAAAGAAGGCCCGCCGAAGCGAGCCTTCTTCCTAAGTTCTTCCGCGTCAGTCCTCCGACAGCAGACCGTCCTTGTAAGCCCGGGCGAGCCTACGGGGAATGCGCACCTCACGGCCCCGCACGCGGACGGACTGAAGCTCGGTGAGCTCAGCCTTCCACTGGGAACGGCGAGAGCGAGTGTTGCTGCGGGACATCTTGCGCTTGGGAACTGCCATGTGCACCGCTCCTCTCTCTTAATGGCCGCCTCGTGCGGCACGTGGTCCTGTCGCGAGCGGGCAATGTGCCCAACACGCACAAATGAGTATGTTACTCCACGAGGCGCGGCCGACGCCATCTGTCCAAAGGCCTCTCCGACCTCGACGGGGAGGATTTGCTCACATCCCCGCCTTCCGACGGCGCAACGCCTCCCGCGCGAGCTTATACAGCCAGGCCCGGCAGCGCGAACTGAAACGGGCGCCGCTGCGGTCGGCAGGATCCGCGCCGTCTTCAAGGCAGACAGCCCTTCAGGGCGGACAATGGAACCGTGAGCGAATTCCTCCTTACTCCGTCCGCCCGGCTCTCTCACGAGATCGAGGTGAAGAAATCCCGTTTTCTCACCCTCATCGCCAGGGTCTCCACGCCGGCCGAAGCCCGCGAGGTCGTGAACGAAAGGAAAGCCGCCACGCCCGACGCCCGCCACCATTGCGCCGCCTTCGTCGTCTCGGCCGACGGCGCCCAGCCTTTCTCCCATTCTTCGGACGACGGC
>CAJPTB010000015.1 GCA_905373325.1 uncultured Ancrocorticia sp. | reverse complement strand
GCGCCGTGAGAAGGACGACGTCACCGAGGTCCGCGAAGGATACGAGTGCGGCATCACTCTCGGGTATCGCGACATTCGCGAGGGCGACTTCATCGAAACCTTCGAGATGCAGGAAAAGCCGCGCGATTGACGCGATCGACGGCGGCGGGCCGTTAGGTCCGCCGCCGCGGTCTCAGGCCCGCCCGCCCTCGAAGGCTTGCTTGTTGTCGAAGCTCAGCCCGTCGTCGAAGCCCCGCCGGTCGGTCTAAGCCCATCCGCCGAAAAGGAGTGCCAGATGCCCAATCCACGCGCCAACAGAGTCGCCGAGCGCATCCATGAGATAGTCGCGTCTTTGGTGACAAACCGATTGAAGGATCCCCGCCTGGAGCTCGTGACCGTCACGGACGTCCGCGTCACCGGCGACCTCCAGCACGCCACGGTCTTCTACACCGCCTATGGCGATGAGAGGAAGCTCAGGGACGCAGGCCGGGCCCTCAACCGTGCCAAGGGCAACATTCGCTCGCACGTCGGCAGGCAGTTGGGCCTGCGCCTGACGCCGACGATCGAGTTCACGGCCGACGCCCTGCCGGAGACGGCCCGCTCCCTCGAGGACGCGCTTGCGGCAGCCCGGCACAGGGACGCCGAGATCGCCAAATCGGCGGAAGGCGCTGCGCCCGCCGGGGACGCCGATCCGTACAAGAAGCCTCGCGACGTCGAGGAAAGCGAGGTCGCCGACGAGGCCTCGGCCGACGCCGACGAGGCCATAGACGGCGATGCGCTGAGTGGCAAAGCCTTTGAGGCTTCCTTTGCCCCCTCCGAGGACGACCAAGCCGAGGGTGTGGATGAGGCCTGAGCCTCGGAGCGGCCCGCGGCGAGCCATGCCGTGGGGCGACCTTCCCCGCGGGAGCTTCCCGGGCGACGGCCTTGCCGTCATCGACAAGGATCCCGGCGTCACCAGCCACGACGTCGTCGGCGCCGTCCGGCGGCTGGCGGGAACGAAGAAGGTCGGGCACGCCGGAACCCTCGACCCGATGGCCACGGGCGTTCTCTGCATCGGCCTAGGGCGCGCCACGAAGCTGTTGCGGTACGTCACGGGAACCGCCAAAGAGTACGAGGCGACGATTCGTTTCGGGATTGAAACGTCCACCGAGGACGCGCAGGGCGAAATCGTGCGGGCGAGGGGCGCGCGGGAAGCGGACGCCGCGGAGCTCGCCCGCGCCATGGCGAACCTGACCGGCGACGTCCTTCAGGTTCCAAGCTCGGTGAGCGCTCTGAAAGTCGAGGGCCGCAGAGCCTACGATCTGGTTCGCGAGGGGCGCGAGGTAGTCCTCGACGCCCGGCCGATTCGCGTCGATGTCTTCGAAGCAGTCGGCGGCCCTCGGTTTGCCGAGGCCTGCGGGGCGCCCGTCTTCGATGTGGACGTGCGCGTTGTGTGCGGCGCGGGAACCTACGTGCGAGCGCTGGCGCGCGATTTGGGGGAGGAGCTCGGATTCGGGGCGCACCTGACGTCCCTCAGGCGCACGCGAGTCGGCCCCTGGGATGTCGGCGAGGCCGCGAGCGTGCGTGAATGCGCCGACGCGGTCGAGGCCGACGGACAGATGCCCGTCCACACCTTGGCGGACCTGTGCCGCGCGATGTTTCCTGCTCTGGAGGTGTCAGAGGAGGCGGCGCGCGACCTGCGCATGGGGCGTTTCGTCTCTGCAGATTCGCCCTTCGACTTCCTCGGCGTGAAAGCCGCGGCCTCCGACGCCCTCGCGCCGGGCGCTGCGGGCCGCGACGCGCTGGGTTCTGGGCCCGACGGACGCGGCTCGGGATCCGCCGTCGCGGTAGCGTGGTGCGGCGGAACGCCTGTTGCTCTCGTCAGCCGCAGAGGCGGCAGGGTCAAACCCGACCTGCTCTTGACTCCCGCTTCGGAAGAGTGACTTTTCTGCCCCTGCGGGCGTCGGCGTCGGCTCGTCGCCGTTGCGCAGACGGGCCGGCGTCAATCTTTCGCTGCCCCGACGATTTCTCGTGATCGTCGACGTTGTCCAGATCGGAAGGCGATTTTTCGGCCCTGTGCGGGCATCGGCATGCTCGGCGCCCGCGTCGATGTGCTCGGGATCGGCGCTGAGCATTAACCTATATCTCATGACTAACGCTAACCACTCTCATTGCGGATGCGGGGGCAGCGCGGTCGATGCCGCCGTCGCCGCCGCCGCGATAGTCCGCGGGCGCACTGCGGAGCCCCCGGCCCCTGTTGAACCGACGTCCGAATGCGGCTGCGGAGGAGACGGAGCCTGCGGCTGCGGCGGAGGCTCGGGCGAAAAGCCCGTCGTCGACGAGCGGATCGTCGATCTTTCCGAGGGGCGGCGCGACCTCGGCCTTCGCGGGTTGCCGGCGTGAGCATCGACGTATGGCGCAAACCTGAGGACATTCCGAGCGGCCTTGTCGGCACGGCGGTGACGATAGGGGTCTTCGACGGCGTGCACAAAGGCCACCGCGCGGTGCTGCGGGAGACGGTTCGGCAGGCGAAGGAACGCGGCCTCGCCTCCGTGGCGCTCACATTCGATCCTCATCCCGCCTCCGTCCATTCGACCCAGAACGTCCATCTCGTCTCGACTCTGGGCGACAGAATCGATCGTCTCGCGGCGGCCGGGATCGACGCCGTCTACGTCCAGAGATACACCCTCGACTACGCCCGGGCGACGCCCCGCGAATTTTTCGAAAAGCAGCTTGTGGGCGAGCTGCGGGCGCGCGTCGTGGTCGTCGGCGAGGACGTCAGGTTCGGGTTCCGCAACGAAGGCGACGGCGCCGTGCTCGCCGCCCTGGGAAGGGAAAAAGGCGTCGAGGTGACCCTCGTGTCCGATCTCGCCGCGCCCGAGGGACGCAGGTGGTCCTCGACTTGGGTGCGCGAGCTCCTCGCCGCGGGCGACGTGGCGGGGGCCGCACGAGTCCTCGGACGCCGCCACCGAATCCGCGGCGAGGTCGTCCACGGATTCCAACGCGGGCGCGCCATCGGCTTTCCCACGGCCAATCTCGCGGGCGACGACCTCGGCGAAGTCCCCGCGGACGGCGTGTACGCGGGATGGCTCGTGCGCTCGGTCGAGGGCGCCCGCGCCGCGGAGTACCTTCCCGCGGCGATATCGGTGGGGACGAATCCGCACTTCGAGGGGACCGAGCGGACGGTCGAGGTCCACGTCCTCGGCAGGTCGGACCTTAACCTCTACGGAGAGTCGATAGCCGTGGACTTCGTCGAATACCTCAGGCCCATGCTTTCCTTCGACTCCCTCGAGGGGCTTCTCGGCCAGATGGACGAGGACCTGCGCAACACGGCCGAGATTCTGGGCGTTCCGACGGCGGGAAGGGTCGATCCGGCTTCGGTCACTGCTGCGTGACCCGAGGGGTTCCCGAGGGCGCCGCCTGGCCGACGACGCTCGCGACGCCGCCTGGCCGCTCCCGGCATGCAAGCCCGCGGAAGTCCGGTATGCAAGCTCACACGGGAATGTCAACCGTCGTTTGTGCTTGCTGGTAAACTTAAAAGGCCGTCAGATCGGCCACGGAAGCGTCATAGCTCGGGAGAACATGCCCCGGAGCTCCGTGCAACGGAACGAAAAGGAGAATCATGGCCCTCAAGCCGGAACAGAAGAAGCAGATCATCGCCGAGTACGCGACCCATGAGGGCGACACCGGTTCCCCGGAGGTTCAGGTTGCTTTGCTCTCGGCCCGCATCAAGGAATTGACCGAGCATTTTCGCACCCACAAGCACGATCACCATTCGCGGCGAGGCCTCATGCTTCTCATCGGCCAGCGCAAGCGGCTTCTGGCATACCTTGCCGAAGAAGACATCGAGCGTTACCGCTCACTGATCGCTCGTCTCGGCCTTCGCCGGTGACATGGGGCGGCCCGGATGAAACAGTCCGGGCCGCATTTCGTTGATAGACGATCCCCAGTGCCCGGTCTTCGGTGGGAGCTTCCGGAAATTTCCGTGAGTTGTCACTGATGGCCGTGTCGGGGAGAGAAACAGCAAATAAGGAGACATTCCATGGAGGGACCCGACGTCCACTCTTCGAACGCCGTCATCGACAACGGCTCGTTCGGAACCCGCACCATTCGTTTTGAAACGGGCCTTCTTGCCCGCCAGGCCAACGGATCGGCGCTCGCCTACCTTGACGACGACACCACGGTTTTCGCCGCGACCACGGCCTCGAAAGCCCCGAAAGAGCATTTCGACTTCTTCCCGCTCACGGTCGACGTCGAAGAGCGCTCCTACGCCGCCGGGCGCATTCCCGGCTCGTTCTTCCGCCGCGAAGGGCGCCCCGGAACCGAGGCCATCCTCGCCGCCCGGCTCATCGATCGGCCGCTGCGCCCCGCCTTCAAGAAGGGCATGCGCAACGAGGTCCAGGTGGTCGCCACGGTCATGACGATCAACCCGGACGAGGCCTACGACGTCCTCGCCGTCAATGCCGCGTCCATGGCGACTTCCCTCGCCGGGCTTCCCTTCTCGGGTCCGATCGGCGGAACCCGCATGGCCCTAATCGACGGGCAGTGGGTTGCCTTTCCGAGGTGGAGCGAGCTCAAGCGGGCGACGTTCTCCATGGCGATCGCCGGCCGCGTCGTGGGCGACGACGTCGCGATCATGATGGTCGAGGCCCAGGCCCCCGAACACGCGGACGCCGTCATCAAGGCCGGCGGCGCCAAGCCGACTGAAGCCGAAGTGGCCGCGGGCATGGAAGCGGCCAAACCCGTCATCCGCACGCTGTGCGAGGCGCAGTCCAAGCTCGTGGAAGAGTGCGGAAAGCCCGTCGGAGATTTCCCGTTCTTCCCGGATTACACGGACGAGCAGTATGAGGCTGTCGAAGAGAAAATCGGCGGACGCTTCGCGCCGATCCTCGGCATCGTGGCGAAGGCCGAGCGCGACGAGGCCCTCAACGAGCTGACGGAGGCCGTCGTCGAAGAGCTCGCGGAGGCGTTCCCCGAGGAGGAAGCGGCCGTTGCGGCCGCCGTCAACGCCGCGTTCAAGAAGACCATGCGCCACCACGTGCTCACGGAGGGCGTTCGCATGGACGGGCGCACGCCCGTCGAAATCCGCACGATCACGGCCGAGGCCGGCGTCCTTCCCCGCGTCCACGGCTCGGCGCTGTTCCAGCGCGGCGAGACCCAGATCCTCGGGGTGACCACCCTCAACATGCTGAAGATGGAGCAGCAGCTCGACAACCTTTCCCCGGCGACGTCGCGGCGCTACATCCATCATTACAACTTTCCGCCGTACTCGACGGGGGAGACGGGCCGCGTCGGCTCGCCCAAGCGCCGCGAGATCGGCCACGGACACCTCGCCGAGATCGCCCTCGAATCCCAGCTTCCCGGCCGCGAAGAGTTCCCGTACGCGATTCGCCAGGTTTCCGAGACGATGGGGTCCAACGGCTCGTCGTCGATGGGCTCGGTGTGCGCTTCGACGCTCTCCCTTTACAACGCGGGCGTCCCGCTTAAGGCGCCCGTCGACGGAATCGCTATGGGCCTCGTCTCCGCCACGATTGACGGCGAGACGAAGTACTGCACCCTCACCGACATCCTCGGCGCCGAGGACGCGCTGGGCGACATGGACTTCAAGGTCGCCGGAACCCGCGAGTATGTCACGGCCCTCCAGCTGGACACGAAGCTCGACGGCATTCCCGCCGCGGTTCTTGATGCCGCCCTCGGCCAGGCCCGCGATGCCCGTTTCGCGATCCTCGACCTTATCACCGAGGCGATCGACGGGCCCGACGAGATGGCAGCCACCGCTCCGCGCATCATCACCGTCAAGATCCCGGTCGACAAGATTGGCGAGGTCATCGGCCCCAAGGGCAAGATGATCAACCAGATTCAGGAAGACACCGGCGCGGAGATTTCGATCGAGGACGACGGCACCGTCTTCATCGGCGCAACCGACGGCCCGTCCGCCGAGGCGGCCCGTCAAGCGGTCAACGCCATCGCCAACCCGCAGATGCCTGAAGTCGGCGAGCGATTCGTCGGCACAGTCGTCAAGACGACGACCTTCGGTGCCTTCGTCTCCCTCGCCCCCGGGCGCGACGGCCTTCTCCACATTTCGCAGATTCGCCGAATCGTCGGCGGCAAACGCGTTGAGAACGTCGAGGACGTTCTCAACGTCGGCGACAAAGTCGAGGTCGAGATCGCCGAAATCGATCCTCGCGGAAAGGTTTCGCTCCACGCCGTCGTCGAAGAGGAGCCCGAGGCCCCGGCCGAGCAGGAGGAGACGGAGCGCCCCGCCCGCCGCGAGCGCGGATCGCGCCGGGCGCCGCGCCAGCGCCGCCGCTCCAGCGAGGGCTCCGGTTCGACCGAGTGACGAGGCGGCCGTTCAAGCGGCAACAGCTTGGGTGACGACAATTCGAGCCGCAACAGACGCAAAAGGGCGGCCCCTGTGGGGTCGCCCTTTTGCGTGCCGGGCTGCGCCGTCGGCCCATTTTTGACGCCGGGCGATCCGGAACCCGGGTCCTCGGCCGATTCAGCACGCCGGACGATCTAAGATCCTGGCCTTCGCCGGCGGGCCGAAATCCGGTTTGGGCCGATTGCCTGCGCTCGGCTTAGCACAGGCACGTATGCTCGACTTCGCACGGGCGCGTGTGCTTGGCATGGCGTAGGCACGTATGCTTGGCTTCGTATAAGCGGGTGCGCTTGGCTTCGCGTAGGCGCGTGTGCTTGGCATGGCGTAGGCACGTATGCTCGGCTTCGCATCGGCGGCAGGGTCGGTTAACCTTGACGGGTGACTGAGTTTTCCACCGTCGACCTTCCCATTTGCCCCGGTCCGCATGACATGGCCCTGACGGACGACGGCGCCCTCATCCGCCGTTCGGTGCTTCCGGGAGGGGTCCGGGTGCTGACCGAACGCGTTGAGAACGTGCACACCGTCTCCGTCGGCTTCTGGGTCGGGGCGGGGTCCGCCGATGAAAACGAGGGGACGCTCGGCTCCACGCACTTCCTCGAACATCTTCTTTTCAAAGGCACGGCTTCGCGCAGCGCGAAGGAGCTCGCCGACCGCATCGACTTCCTCGGCGGCAATTTCAACGCCGGCACGGGCAAGCAGCTGACCTATTATTACGGGCACGTCGTGGAGGAGGACCTCGCGGACGCCGTCGAGCTGCTCGCGGACATGGTTGCCTCCTCGGCTCTTGCGGAAGCCGACATGGAGATGGAGCGGGGCGTCATCCTTGAGGAACTCGCGATGTACGCCGACGACGCCTCCGAGGTCGCCCATGAGCAAATCGCCTCCCTCGTCATGGGCGGGCATCCGCTGGGCCGGCCGATCGGCGGAACCTCCGAGAGCGTCCTCGGGCTTGATCACGCGAATCTCACGAGCCACTACAGGCAGAACTACCGGCCCGAGGAGCTGGTGGTCACTGCCGCCGGGAAGGCGGACCACGAGGCGCTGTGCGCCATGGTTGAGGCTTCGCTGCGCCGCGCCGGATGGGACCTTCGCGAAGGAGCCGCGCCGGCCGAGCGTCGGCGTCGCGCGCCCATCGATTATCCGGAGGGCAGGGACCTCTCGATCGAGCGCCCCGTCGAGCAGAGCGCCGTCGTCGTCGGCATGCCCGCAATGACCGATGAAGACGAACGCCGATACGCCCTGTACACGCTGTCGACGATTCTGGGAGGCGGCACCTCCTCCCGTCTCTTTCAGGAGGTGCGCGAAAAGTGCGGCCTCGCCTACTCGACCTACTCTTTTCCCGGCCTGTACCACGAGGGCGGCCTTTTCGGCCTGTACGCGGGGTGCTCTCCGGAGACGGCGAAAGACGTCGCGGAGATCATGGAGGGGTGCCTGGAGGCGATCGCCGGCGAATCCGTCACGAAGATGGAGCTGGAAACCGCCTACAGGCGCGCCCGCGCGGACCACGCCTTCAGCTCAGAGTCGGTCGGCTCGCGGATGAACCAGCTCGGCCAGGCCGAAATCGTGCGCGGATCCCTCATTTCCCGGAGGGAGGCGCTGCGCCGTTCGCGTGAGGTCTCCGACGACGACGTCGCAGCCGTCGCCGCCGAGCTCGCCCGCGCGCAGCGCTCTCGCGTGACCGTCGGCCCCTCCCAGTGACGCGAGAGCAGAGAGTGCGCAGACGCAGGCTTCATTTTCGCCTCTCAGCCGGGTTCTCCGTCTTTGAGCTGCCGCATCACCCCGCCTTTCCGACCACGACGTTGGCGAGCTGGTCCTGCGACTGCGTGCCGTCGTTCATGTACTCGGTATGGGCATGGTACCCCACAGTTGGATCTTCAAAACCTATAGGAGCCCTCTCGTATTTTTCTTCCGATGGCGACAAACCGGAGTCGAGCGTTTTGATGTTCCGATCAGTCATCGGATCTTCGCCCAATTTGTTGAAAACCAGGTCCTTTCTACCGGCTTCAACAAAATCGGTTCGGTAGCGCATGGCGTAGGTGTGGCCTTCCGGCACGTTGTAGGTTTCGCCGCTGCCCTGGGCCCCGGGAGACCCGTACATCGCGAAATCGTCGACGACTCCGGGTTTTACCTTGGTCATGGCGTGGCTCGACGTCGTCGAACCGTAGGAGTGCCCCAGAACGGACTGGTGGAGGTCGTTCCCCTCGCTCTTGTGCGAGGCGTCGATGCCCTCGACGAAACCGACTAGCCGGTCGCCTCCCATTTGGGCCTTTTCCGGCCCAAACACACCCCAGTCGCCTGGAGGGCTGGCCGGAGCGTCGTACCCCATCCAGGTCACAACGGCCACGGGATCGCCGCCCGCCTTTTCGCTGGCGACCCGGTGGAGATTGCCCATGTCACGAACGGCGGGTTCAACGAGGGAGTCCACCGTTGTGGTCATGCCGGGCACGATCGTCGAAACGTGCTTGGCCTTGTCGACGTCGCCGTAGGAGACCGCCGCGTGGAGATTTTCGTGGCCTTTCTCGCCCGTCGCCGGATCGTAGAGGAGCAGCTGTTTGGGAGGTTTGCCCTCTTCAGCGCCCAACTGGCCGCGCAGCTTCTCCAGCTCCTCCAGGCGCTCGCGCAAGCGTGCCCGTTCGTGGTTTCTTGCTTGGCCTTCAGCGGTGTATTCCTCTCCTGGGCCGTTGTTTCCCGGCACTGCGTCTCTTTGGCGCTTCGTATCCTCTATGTCCCACTCGAGGAGCGAGCGGTTGACTTTGTCGCGAGCCCAGCCTTCGATCCCGTCGAGATTGCCGAATTTCCGCGCCTGCTCGCGGATGCTTTCGTCGTTCAGCGCCTCGGGTTTGGTGAAACGATCGACGTACCTTTGACGTTCGCTTTTAGCCAATCTGCTCCACCAGTCGGAGACCTGTTCGGGCGTGGCGCCGTCGGGCGGGCCGTCTGGAAGCCCGGGAGTGACGTCTCCGAGGCTTTCGGTCACGGGGACCTGGTCTTGGGTGACCTCGGCAAGCGCCGCCGCATAGGCGGCGTCTGTCTCCTCGGCTTTGCGCAGAGCCTTGGAAATGAGCCCTGAGCACTCCGAGAGCTTGCCCTGAACGGTCGGATCGTTCTCGGCCGCTTCGACCTTCGAACCGTCTGAGGCGATGGTGAAGTTGTATTCGTTGGCCAGGGAAATGGCCTCCAGCACGGTCGTTCTCACTTCTTTCACGCCTTCGACGGCCTGTTCGGTCACGCCGATCAGCTTTCCGAAATCCGCCAGCAGCTCCGCGGTTTTGTCCTCGAGCTTCCCAAGGGCCGAGGCGGCCGCCGTCGCCCCTTCGCCTGCCCACGTGACGTCTTTGTCGATGTCTTGAATCGACTCGCTTGCGGTGTAGCATTTTTTTCGTTCGGTGACGAGGTTGTCCACGACGGTGTCCAAGATGGAGGGATCCCAGGCTGTGACATTTTGCCAATCGACCATCACTCGACCCTTCCCGATATCTTTGTTGAGAACTGACTGAAATCCACCGCGGTGTGTTGATCCGTGGAATTGTATTGGTTCGTCGCATCCTGGAGAGCCGTGGAGAAGGTGTCGAGCGAGTCTGCGATTCTCTTTGCGAGCCCGTCGATGTGCGAACCCGCCGACGCAGCCGCTCCTCCCGCGCTTCCCGAAGGCATGGCCGTGGCAACGGTTGCCAAAGGGACCGAGCCCTTGATTTGGTCGACTTGCCCTCTGGCATTGTCCGCATTGTCCTTGGCGCAGAAGAGGCTGTCGAGATCGATCACTAAAGTGTCTGCCATTTTATTCCTAAATACTGCATCGATATTCTGATTGTTTTATTTCCTATGCCTTCAAGCGTTTCTATGTCGCATAAGACACTGAGATACTCTGTGTATGGCTACCCTTGTCAAAAGAAAAGTGGAATCATCGGCATCCTCCTTTCGAATTCTTATAGTGCGATTTGCGTGCGGCGGAAGTCAAGGTTGTCGGAGGTTATGGCTCCCCACGGCCGGGACGTGCGCATTCGTCCGCTTTCCTCGACGAGCCGGTCGGCGAAGGAAGCTGCGACGGATTAGGCTTGAGGCCATGACTATCAAAGTTGCAGTAGTGGGCGCCGCCGGGCGCATGGGCGCGACCGTGTGCGAGGCGGTCGAAGCCGCCGAGGACATGGAGCTGACCGCCAGGCTCGACGCCGGAGACCCGATCTCGTCGGAGAGCCTCGGAGGGGCCGACGTCGCCGTCGAATTCTCCGTTCCCTCGGCCTCCGAGGCAAACACCCTGGCCATTTTGGGAGCGGGGGCCGACGCCGTCGTCGGAACCACCGGGTGGACCGAGGAATCTTTGGGCAGGGTGCGCGAGGCCGCCGAAAGGCTCGGCCGCAGCGCCGTCATCGCCCCGAACTACGCGCTTTCGGCCGTGCTGGTCATGAGCTTTGCGGAGAAGGCCGCGCCCTACTTCGAATCGGTCGAGGTGCTCGAAATGCACCATCCGAACAAGGTAGACGCCCCGTCCGGCACGGCGATATCCACCGCCTCGCGGATCGCCAAGGCGCGCGCCGGGGCCGGAGTCCCCGCGGGCCCGGACGCCACGCAGACCGATCCCGACGGCGCCAGGGGAGCGCGGATCGACGGCGTCAACGTCCACGCCGTGAGGCTGCGCGGGCTCAACGCCCACGAGCAGGTGATGCTCGGCAATCCGGGCGAGCAACTCGTCATCCGCCAGGATTCGTTCGACCGGTCGAGCTTCATGCCGGGCGTGCTCCTGGCGGTCCGCTCCGTGCGGGGCCGAGGCGGCCTGACCTGGGGCCTCGACTCGATCATGGGGCTGTGAGGCCCCGTCTTTGACGAGGTTGTGGGCTCCGGGGTTTCCAAGGGGTTTGAAGTCCCGGAGCCCATGGGCCCCATGAGCCTGTGAGTCGCAGGTTCTCAGCCGCTGTACGTCCCGTTGACGACTGCCGCCACATCCTGCTGGCTGTCGGGAACGTCGGCCATCTGAGACCTCAGCTCCTCCATGACCTGCTCCCTCGTCCAATCGGGGTGGGCGCCTTGGATTTCCTCATACTTGCCGTTGTAATCGTTGTTGTCGAAGTAATTTGTATGGGATCCGACCGGGTCCTTCCACCCGGGAGCGTACTGGTTTGTCCGCAGATGCTTTATTCCGTCCATATTCATCGGATCGGTGGTTTCCGTCATATTGAACCCGGGGAGGTAACCGGGTCGGTTGGGGACGAGGCCGCCGTTCGGAACCCCGTTGATGACGTCCCCCTCGTTCCTTATCGCGTAGACGCTGTCGGAGGGCACGTTGAGTTCGGAGACGTCCGTTGCAGGGATGCCCGGCGACCCGTAGAAGACCGCTGCGTCGACCACCCCGTCGCGGACCTGGGTCAGCGCGTAGCCGGTGGTCGTCGATCCATACGAGTGGCCGATGGCAGTTAGCCTCGGATTCCCGGCCTCTCCCTCGCCCTGGCGAGAATCGTGCAGGCCTTCGAGGAAATTGGCGAGATTCTGCCCGCCGGCGGCGGCGCGGTCGGTGTTCGTGACGGAAAGGTCCCTCTGATCCGGGTCTCCGCTGTTGACGTGCGGCGTGTCGTATCCGAAGTACGTCACCATCGCCGTGTTGCCGCCGGCGGAGTTGGCGATGTTCTCCATGTTGTGCGTGTACTCCTTTACGTTGCCTCCAACGGACGTGTCGAGGCCGCCCGTCTGAACGGCGACATTCTCAGCCGTGTCGACGTCGCCCACGGAAACCGCGGCGTGCAGCTGGTCTTGATCCTCTCCGGGCTCGACGGGGTCGTAGAGAAGCAGCTGCTTCTTGGGCTGGTACTCGCTTGGCGCCGCCGCGTCCCTCAGCGCCGTGAGCTCGTCGTATTTCTTCTGCTCTTCGTCGGTGAGACCAGTGCTGCTCTTCTTCTTTTTCTCTAGAGACTCGATATCGTGGTCCAAGCTCTTCCTATTGGCGGCGTCCCGAGCCCATCCGTCGACGCCGTCCATATTTCCTATCCTCTCCGAGGGCGGCTTCTCGTAGTCGTTGTCAATGAGCTCTTGTTGCTGCTGCGGCGTGAGCGAGTCCCACCAGGCCGCGACCGCCTGGGAGTCCTGCCGATTCGTCGGCATGGGAAGCGGGCCGTCCAGAATTTCGCTGAGGCTCTTGTCGCCCGGTTTGACCTGGCCGAGGGCAATCTTGTTGAGCGCGTCGGCATACGCCTGGTCGGCGGCCACAGCCTTCTCTACGGCGTCGTTGACCTTGTCCGCGCACTGCTTCAGCGAGGTCTCGCGGGTCGCGACTATGTCGGCCAGGACGGCGGAACTCACCGTGGGGCCCCCCAAGGCGCCCCCGACAGCCATTCCCGCGGGGCCGAACACCGAGCCCGCCAGCGCGCCTATCCCTCCGCCGATGACGTATGAGACGGCGCCGTCGACCGTGACTTCCGTCCAGGAGATGGGATTGTCGTCGGTCACGGTGCCGTCGTCGGCGATGCTGAACCCGTTGTTCTTCGCCTGAGTTGTGGCGTCCGTGACGATCCCGTTGACCTCTCTCATGGAGTCTTGCATGGACGACGTCGCGTCCTTCATTGCACGCACGCCGACGACGTAGGTCGCGATGCCCTTCTCGATCTGTTTGAGGCGCTTCTCGGCGGCGTCGCGGGCTTCGCCTTCCCAGGTCACGTTGTCGTTGAGCGAGATGATCTCATGCCCCCAATCGTCTGCTTTGCGCTCCTTGCTGGAAAGCGCGTCGTACTCGTCGGAAAGAGTCGAAGCCTCCCAGTCCTTGATATCGCTCCACTGCATGGTTTCCTGCCTTTGAGAATGTTGAATGTGTTTGATGCGCGAGGTTTGAGCCGCGTCGGCCGGAGGCTGTTCGCGAGAGGCGCGTTGGCCGCACAGATCTCGGCTCGGCGGCCGTCCGAAAAGCGCAGCGCGT
>CAJPTB010000014.1 GCA_905373325.1 uncultured Ancrocorticia sp. | reverse complement strand
TTGCGGGGCGGGCCTAGCTTTCGGAGGGTTTGACGCTTGCAGAGGAATCGGCGCTTTCGGCAGGCTCGACGAGCCCGATCTGCTCGAGCAAGGCCAGGGCGGGTTCGGGTTTGTTGTACGTGTACAGGTGCAGTCCGGGCGCGCCGGATTCGAGGACCTCCCGGGCGATGCGCGCGGCTTCGGCGACGCCGGAGAGGGCGGCGGCCTCGGCGCCGTCGGCCGCCCTCAAACGCTCGACGAGCGAATCGGGAGGCGCTATTCCGGTCAGATCGGATGTGCGCGAAAGCCTCCGAAGGTCCGAGGGGACGAGGAGGCCCGCGAGGATGGGTATGTAGACGCCGGCCTGCCGGGCCTTGTCGACGAAGGAGATGTAGGTCTGCGCGTCCCAGAACAATTGGGTGATGGCGAAGCTGGCGCCAGCGGCCTGCTTGAGCAGAAGGCGTTCGACTTCCTGTTCGGGATTCGTTCCGGCCGCAGGATTGCCCGAGGGGAAGGCTGCGACCGAGATCGTCAACGGGCTCACTGCCGCGCGCAGCGCCGCCGATCCGTTCGCCGCGCAGCGGCGCGTCTCGACGCTGCGGATGAGTGCGACGAGCTCGGTGGCCGACGAGACGCCGCCCAGGGGCGGCCTCCAATCGGGATCGTCGGCGGGCGGGTCTCCGCGCAGGGCGAGAAAGGTTCGAACGTCGGCGTCAAGGTAATCCTCTATCACCGACTCGACGGTGCGCACGGACGTTCCGACGCAGGTCAGATGGGCAATCGGATTGATGGGGGTGTCGCGGGACAGTCGCGTGACGATGTCTCGCGCACTGAACCGGTTCTTCCCTCCCGCGCCATATGTGACGGAGACGAAATCCGGCTGAACGGCCAGCAGTCTGTCGATCATCGTCCAGAAGGCCGGCGTGTTCTCGGGGCGCCTGGGCGGCATAACTTCGAAGGAAACCGTAGTGTGTGCGCGGCTGTGGCTGCGTTCGCCCGAAAAGCCCCCTGTGACGGGCGCTGTGAGAGAAGGTTGAAACATGGGAGAAAGAGGCAACTGTTCACGTCCTAAGGCAGCGTCGCGAATGCGACGTTCGGAAAAGGGCTTTGTGAGTTACCTAGGCATTCGGGCGCGCGCACTTCCGCGCTTGGCTGTACTCGGCGCACGCTTGATCGTCATGGCTCAATTATGCACGAGAGCGGGGGTCGGTGCACAAGCGGCGCGTATCGGCTGCGTGCGAGGCGGGTCGCGCAAGGTCAAGGCGCAGGCGGGGGACAGGAGCCTCATCGGCTGCGTGCGAGGCGGGTCGCGCAGAATATGGAGACGGCGCAGAGTTTGACGCGGGCGCCGCCCGTTTTCCGCGTGCGGCCCGGGCATCGGGTGGATGCGCGGGCCGCGGAGGGGGAAACGATATTCAGTTGTGTCAAGGGGTCACATCTTCTTCAGTTGTTCGCGAATGCTGGGCCACAGCGATTGGGCGGCGGGCGCGTCGACGGCGTCCTGGCGGAAGTACCACCAGAAGTATCCTCCGGCGTACCGCGAGCCGACGGCGTTCTTCATCTGCCTGTGCATGCCGTAGTAATAGTTCGCCAGCCGGTTTTTCTCGGCGAAATCCGGTTCGGCGACTCCCTCGTCCTCGGGACGCTGGGCGCCCACTTCGCCGATCCCCAGGTACGCGTTGGGGAAAAACTCGCCCAAAGACTTGAGCGTCTTGGACAGGTCCTGTGCAGAGGGGTGCTGGCGCGGTGTGCAGACGGTTTCGTAAACGGAGAGGAAGACGTAATCGATCTTGCTGAAGTCGTTGCGCAGAGTTCGTCCGTACGAGAGGGTCGACTCCCAATCGTGTGTGTAGCAGTCGGAGCTGGACCAATAGTTGAGAGTGAGCGCCGTCCTTCCGCCGTGCTTTTTCACGACGTCGTAGGCGGCTTTGGCCTTTGCGTTGATCTCGCGGGGGGAGGAGCCGGTCCATTCTCCGTTGAGCTCGTTGCCGATCTCCCAGATGCTGACCTTGTCGCCCATTGCCTTGAAGGCCTGCTCGGTTCGCGTTCTGATCCAATCGGCCGAGTGGTCGCTCAGCTCTTCGGAATCCAAGACTTCGATCATGATGTTCGCGTGGGGAGAAAGCGCATCGACGGCTTTCTTGTAGTCTGCGACGGGAACTCCCGAATCCATGACAAGACGTACGGTTAGACGGGAATTGTGTGATTTTATAACGGATACAGCCTTGCCAATGTCGTAGGGCGTATCTAATGTGACTCCCTTTAGAGGGAGCGAAGGCGCGGATGTGAGTGCCACTGGGTAATCTTCGTCCTCGTTTAGCTTGCTTCGATTGACTGTGAAGACCAAGGCCACTAAAGCCGTGACGACAAAGCCAACGAGTGCAAGACGGATCGGTTTGCTTAACGTCATATATATCATTGTGCCTCAAAGAGAGCTTGAAATGTGAAAACTGGGAAAAATTCACGTTAAATCCCTAAGTTCTTTTAGCCGTAACTCAGGGTTTTCCCAATTCTTTGAGGGAGTCAATGGAGACTTCAGCTGAGAAAGAACAGCTTTGCGCGGGAAGCTGCGTTTGCGTTTTCGGAGGGCCGGCCGCGGCCGTCGCCGATCGGAAAGAGGGCGGCGACGGACAAAATCACCGTACCAAAGTCGGCGGCGTTCCGGAGGGGCTCGGCATCTTGGCGATATTTTCGCGAACTGGCGGGGAAAACGATCTGGCCCCCGTTGGGAATGCCGACGGGGGCCAGGCGCTCAGGCTGCAAGCTCGGTCGCGTTTGCCTTCTCCCAGGCGTCTTGCGCCGCCTTCAGGCGGAATGCCGCGCGCTCTGCGCGAGACGGCGAAGCGTGACGATCGAGCGAAGCGAACTCTGCGCGAGCCGATTGCAACTCGGCTGCGGCGCGGTCCTTGCGCCGCGTTTCTTTCTCCTTATTCATTTGTACCTACTCCTCAACGGCGAACAGGTGAGGAACGCCGACACTTTCGTGCGTGCTTGCCGCTGGCGGCAAGCCAACGGCTGAGCGCCCTGCTGTGGCGCATCGTCTACGCAACGCAAGCGACCCTTCGCGTATTCCGTTTGCGTAGAAGGTACAAGGTACACTCATATGCGTGCGATTGCAAACTGGTGGCGAACGCCGCATTGGCAAAACAATGTTTGAAGTCTTGGGCGGAGTAGTGTTGAACGCCTACGTCGTGAGGAGAAGAAGGCAGCTATGCGGATAAGACAATTCATCGGCCGTCGAGAGTGGTTGCTCGCCGCGATCGCCCTGGCAACCATCGTCTTGCAGGTCTACTTCGACCTCAAGGTTCCCGAGTACATGCAGGAGATCACCAAACGCATTGTCACTCCGGGGACTCGCATGCAGGACGTCCTCGGGGAGGGCGCCCTCATGCTTGCGAGCGCGCTCGGCTCAATGGCCGCGATGGTGGCCACGGGCTATTGCACGGCCGTCATCGGGACGAGGGTCTCCCGCAGGCTGCGCGCCGACGTATTCGAGAAGGTCCTGAACTTCTCGCTTCCCGAAGTCGGGAAGTTCGGCACCCCCAGCCTCGTCACCCGGTCGACCAACGACGTCAACCAGGTGCAGCTCTTCATCGTCATGGGCGTTCAGATGCTCGTCAAATCGCCGATACTGGCGGTTTGGGCGATGACCAAGATTTCGGGCGCCAACGGGACTTGGACGGCGGCGACGTCGATCGCGGTCGCCGTCCTCGTCGTTCTGCTGGGCGCCATAACCGCCGTCGTGATGCCTCGGCTCATGAGGATGCAGACAATCACCGACGACCTCAATCGGGTGACGCGCGAACACCTGACGGGACTTCGTGTGATCCGCTCGTACAACGCCCAGAGGTTTCACGAAGGAAGATTCGAGGAGACGAATGCGGAGCTGACCCGCAACAACACGCAGGTGATGGTTGCTTTCGCGCTTCTCATGCCCGCCCTGACGGCGCTCATGACCGCCTTGACGCTCGCGATCTACACGCTGGGCGCGGGGATGATAGATTCTGCGTCTGGCGCCGAGAGGATCACCCTCTTCACGCAGATGGTCGTCTTCTCGGCCTATGCCTTGCAGATCGTCGGCGCCTTCATGATGCTGGCCTTCATCTTCGTGTTCCTTCCGAGGGCGAGGGTTTCCTGGAAGAGAATCCTGGAGGTGTTGGACGCGAAGCCTTCAATCCAGGACGGCGGGGCCGGCGTCAGCCGTTCGGACCTCAAAGGCACGGTGGAATTCAAGAACGTCTCCTTCCGCTACCCCGACGCCGAAGACGACGCCCTCAAAGATATCTCTTTCACGGCGGAGCCGGGGCAGACCGTCGCCGTCATCGGTTCGACAGGATCGGGGAAGTCCTCGATCGTCAATCTCATTCCGCGCTTTTACGACGTGCGCGAGGGGCAGGTTCTCCTGGACGGGCGCGACGTCCGCGAGTGGAAGCAGGAGGCGCTGCGCGATCGAATATCGCTCGTTCCCCAGAAGGCCACCCTTTTCTCGGGGACGATCGCCTCGAACATCGATTACGGGAAGGGGGCGAAGGAGCTCGCCCCCGCCGACGTCGTCGAAGCCGCACGCGTGGCTAACGCCTCCGAATTCATCGCAACGAAAGAGGATGACTACGCCTCGGCCGTCGCGCAAGGCGGATCGAATTTCTCGGGCGGTCAGAAGCAGAGGCTTTCGATCGCGCGGGCCGTGGCCCGCGACGGCGAGGTCATGATCTTCGACGATTCGTTTTCCGCGCTCGACTACAAGACGGACCGCGACGTGCGAGCCGCGCTGCGAGAGGCCGCTGCGGGGGCGACGATCATCATCGTCGCCCAGCGGATCGGCACCGTCCGGAATGCAGACAAGATCCTCGTCGTCGACAAGGGGAGGATCGTCGGCGCCGGAACCCACGACGAGCTTTTCGCGAACAATCCCGTGTACCGGGAGATCGCGCTGTCGCAGCTGAGCGAGGAGGAGCTGGCATGAGCGGAGTCAAAGAAACCTCGAAAGGACAGGGAACCGCTGAGACTTTGGGCGGGGGCGCCGCACAGGCCTCGGGCGGACGGGACGAGCGCGACCTCGACTCCGTTCGGCGCGGCCTGGAACTGGCCCGCAGCAATCGCGAAAAAGGCCTCTCCGAAGGCGACAACCTCACCTCTGACCTCTTCGGCGGGGACGGCGGAGGCGTGGACCGCAAGGCCATAGGCGCCATGGGCCCTACCGTCAAAAAGCTTCTCGCCTACGCCAGGCCGGTGCGGGCGCTGCTCGTCGCCGCGACGTTCATGGCCGTGGCGGGCGCGGTGCTCACCGTCATCGCGCCCGAATACCTGTCCGACATCACCGACGAGATCGAAAAGGGGCTCGCGGGGCGCGTGAACATGGACGAGGTGCGGAGGCTGACTCTCATCTCGGTTGCGATTCTCGCAGGGTCCTTCCTCTTCAACTTCGTCGAAGGCCTGCTCATGGTCCGTGCGACCCAGTGGACCGCCCGAAAGATGCGTTCGGACCTCGACCGCAAGATCGACCGTCTGCCCTTGGCGTACTTTGACAGGCAGTCGGTCGGCGACACTCTTTCCCGCGTTTCCAACGACGTCGATACCCTCTCGCAGACTCTCAACAACTCGGTCGCCTCCATCGTCAGCGGGGTCATCACGATTCTCGGCTCGGCGATCATGATGTTTGCGACCGAGTGGAGGATGGCGCTCGCGGGCATCGGCGCGGCCCTCATCGGCGTCGTCGGCTCGGGGGCGATCATGGGCGTCAGTCAGAAGCACTTCGTCGCTCAGCAGCGGCAGCTGGGCGCACTCAACGGCCACATCGAAGAGACGTACTCCGGCCATCCGGTCGTCCGCGCGTTCAACGCCGAGGAGAACGCGCGCCAGGAGTTCCATGAGCGCAACGACGCCCTGTACAAGAGCGCGTGGAAGGCGCAGTTCCTCTCCAGCCTCATGTGGCCGCTCATGGGATTCGTGGGCAATCTCGGGTACGTCGTCGTGTGCATCGTCGGCGCCGTGCTCGTCCTTGACGGAACCGTGGCCGTGGGCGTCATCGTCGCCTTCATGGTCTACATCCGTATCTTCACCAACCCCCTCGGGCAGATGGCCGAGGCCGCGACGTCGTTCCAATCCGCCGCCGCCGCAGGCAACCGGGTGTTCGAACTGCTGGACGAAACCGAAATGGACGCCGAATCGGACAAACCGGCCGGCGTCCCCGAGGTTCGGGGCGACGTCGATTTCGACCATGTGAAGTTCGGCTACGTCGAGGGGCAGGAGGTCATCCACGATTTCTCCGCGAGCGTCAAGGCCGGCCAGAAGGTCGCCATCGTCGGGCCGACCGGCGCGGGAAAGACCACGATGGTCAACCTGCTCATGCGCTTCTACGAGCTGTGGGGCGGCGAGATCCGGATCGACGGGATTCCGACGTCGTCCCTGCGTCGCGAGGACGTCGACGCCCTCTTCTCGATGGTCCTTCAAGACACGTGGACTTTCGAGGGGACGCTGCGCGAAAACGTTGTCTACCGCAGCGAGGGGGTCTCGCCCGAGCGCCTCGACGAGGTCATGGACAAGGTCGGGCTTTCCGAGCTTGTCTCGCAGCTGCCGCAGGGATACGACTCCGTCCTGTCCGAGCAGACCACCCTTTCCGCCGGGCAAAAGCAGCTCGTGACGATCGCCAGGGCAATGCTCGCCGACAATCCGCTTCTCATCCTCGACGAGGCCACGTCTTCAATCGACACCCGCACAGAGAAGCTCATTCAGGAGGCGCTCGACACGCTCACGAAGGACCGCACGTCCTTCGTCATCGCCCATCGGCTCTCGACCATCCGCAACGCCGACGTCATCTTCGTGATGCGCGACGGCGACATCGTCGAGACGGGCGACCACGAGGAGCTCCTGGCCCGCGGAGGCTTCTACGCGGAGCTGTACAACTCGCAATTTGACGCCAACGATTGAGAAATCGAGGAATCTTACTGAAGGCGACATATGGCGCATGGAAAGGCCCGCCTTCGCTCTCCGCCAGTATGTACTTGTCCGCTTTGCACCAGCCTGCCGGGGCCTGGAACGCATGTGCTGTGACGAACAGCATGTTCATTTTGGGATTACTGGAACGTCGGGGACGTTGTAGACACTAGTTAAATTTTCAATTACTTAGGAGTGGATGACATGCAATTCGGAATCTTCACCGTCTCCGACATTACGGCCGATCCGACGACGGGAACCACGCCCACCGAGCATGAGCGCATTGACGCCGTCGTGAAGATCGCCAAGCACGCCGACGAGCTCGGCCTTGATGTCTTCGCTTTGGGAGAGCACCACAACCCGCCGTTCTTCTCTTCTTCGCCGACCACGACGCTCGCCTACATCGCCGCGCAAACGAAGAGCATCATCTTGTCCACCGCCACGACCCTCATCACGACGAACGACCCGGTGAAGATCGCCGAAGACTATGCGATGCTCCAGCATCTTGCGGGCGGTCGGACGGACCTCATGCTTGGGCGCGGCAACACCGGCCCCGTCTATCCCTGGTTTGGCAAGGACATTCGTCAGGGCATCCCGTTGGCGATCGAAAACTACGAGCTTCTGCGTCAGCTGTGGGACAACGAAGTTGTGGACTGGGAGGGCAAGTTCCGTACGCCCCTTCGCGGTTTCACGTCAACCCCCAGGCCCTTGAACGGCGTCGCCCCCTTCGTGTGGCACGGATCGATCCGTTCCCCGGAGATCGCCGAACAGGCGGCATACTATGGCGACGGTTTCTTCCACAACAATATCTTCTGGCCCTCCTGCCACACGAAGAAGATGGTCAACCTCTACCGTCAGCGATACGCCCATTACGGGCACGGGCGCCCAGAGGATGCCATCGTCGGGCTCGGCGGCCAGATCTTCATGGCGAAGAACTCGCAGGATGCGATCCGCGCTTTCCGCCCGTATTTCGACAACGCGCCTGTCTACGGGCATGGGCCCTCGCTCGAAGATTTCATGGAGCAAACGCCGTTGACCGTCGGCTCGCCGCAGCAGGTCATCGATCGCACGCTGTCCTTCCGTGAGTACGTGGGAGATTACCAGCGGCAGCTCTTCCTCATCGACCACGCGGGACTGCCGCTCGCTGAAGTTCTCAAGCAGCTCGACATGTTCGCCGAAGAGGTTCTGCCGGTTTTGCGCTGTGAGACCGAGACCCGTAAAGCTCCTGGCACGCCTGAACCGCCGACGCATGCCAACTGTTTGGCTTCGCGCATTGAAATCCCGTCTGAGAGCAAGGCGGCGGTCGACGACGTCACGGGAGGAAGTTTCTATGGCCATCTCGAGGACGACGCCGCGGTGGCACACGCAGACGAGCTCATAGCGCGGACCAAAAAGAGTGCCGAAGAAGAATTCGTCGCTCGCAAAGAACATGATGAGGAGGGAAGGGGATGAGCGCGAAAATGTCGAACGCCTTCAAGATCATCGCCCTGAGCGCTGGGATGTCGGAGAACTCAACGACGACGCGGCTGGCTCGCGAGATAGCCCAAGGGGCCGCCGCGGCGGTGGGCGCGGACGTTGAGATTCTCGAATTGCGTCCGTATGCCCGTGACGTCGCCGAGGCCATGGTGACCGGTTTCCCGTCCGAGCGCCTGGAGCGAATTTTTCACTCCGTCGAGACTGCCGACGCCCTTGTCGTGGGAACGCCCGTGTACAATGCCATGCCTTCGGGGCTGTTTGTCGAGTTCTTCGACGTCCTGCCGGAAGGAGCGCTTTCGGGCACTCCGGTGGCGATTGCGGCGACCGGGGGAACTCCGCGCCACTCCCTTGTGACCGAACAGATTCGCCCCATGCTGGTCTACCTTCACGCGCTCGTCCCGACGACGGCCGCCTATGCCGCAACCGAGGATTGGGGTGCGCCGGGCATTGGGTACGACGGAAGGGAAGGCTCCTCGCTTCTCGCGAGAATCCGGAGGGAAAGCCGGGAATTGACAGCGCTCATACGCAGTGCCGCCGGTGGCGAAGTCGCCGAAAGCGCCATGCCGTCGGCCTCTGCGAAGTCCGTCGAAAGAATCGAGCCTGGCTCATCCGCCGTCACTTTCCCATTGGCTGAAGCTTTTGAGAAAGCTGCGTCCTCCGAATCTTCCGCGTCCGCCGCGCAAAGGGATGCGACTGAAGAGTTTCCGAATTTCGTGCCTTTCGATCTTCTTCGTTAGTCTGCGCGTCGCAGCGAAGCGAATTGTCAAAGGCGATGGATGTTAGCGTCAACTGCCCTCTCCGCGTGAGTTTGCCTCGCGTGGGGAGGGCAGTTGCATTCGGGTCTCTTGCTTTTCATTATCCCGAGAAGTCACGATCGCCTTTTGTAGAGAAAGTTATCTAAGAAATCGTAATGACAGCAAAATATAACTAAAGTTTTGAAGATCACTTTATACTTCAAAAGCTAAATTAGAAACGTGTAGATACTTTTTCCTTTTCTAGTAAAATAATAACTCAACCTCTACTCACCAAAAGGAGGAAAAGTGAGTCTACGCAATGCGCGTCGATGTGTTGCCGCTGTTGCGGTTGCAATGGTCGCAACCGCAACTTCTGCAGCAGCAGAATTATCTGACGCCCCCGGTGATGCCTATTCAATTCCAAATGAGGCGAAGTCGGGTCCGGGGCTTTATGATTCTTCGACGTCGAAGAGTCAGCCCTACTTCACACTGTCCAATAACAACTGCCGCGTCAATATGTGGGCGCAATCTACGCAGGACCATGATTCGCCGAATCCGACGTCGAACCACGGCTTCACCTACAACAACACGATGTGGAATGCGAATGCCTGGTACTCGGTTGAGCATTGGGAAGACCAGCACGACAAGACCCTCATTCACTGGCGGGTCTTCTATGCGACGGCAATTCCCATGAACAACATCAAGTTAACGATGGATGTTTCGGATCCCAAGATGGCGTACGTTGAGGGAAGTCTGGTTCCCGTCGAGCAGAGCTTCGCCAAGAGGCGGCTAGACATGGTCAAATCAGCGCACTTCGCCCCGCCGGCCGGGGTCTATGACGCCGCGAGGAAGACGATCACCGTCCAGATTCCTAAGGCTGCCAAGCTTACCGGGACGGGCTTCGAATGGACCGCGCGTACAACGGGGTCCTTCAAGGCCGACGACGGGCATGCCTACACCGTCAGGGGCTCCTTGAGCTCCGACCTCGAAGCGGGGCAGATCTTCTACGATCCGGCGAATCCGCGGGGTATCGCGCACTCCCCAGCGAAAGAGACCGTGCGCTGCGCGCCCACGATTGCCGCGGATCCGCCGTCGGTCAAAGGGATGGTCTCTAAGGAGGCGACCCCCGTCAAGGTCACGATCGTCGATCCGTTGAAAGCCAACCCCGACGTTCCCACGTTTACCTGCGAGGGCGAGGCGTGCGATCCGGCAACCGGGCTTCCCAAGGGCCTGTCTTACGATCACGTATCCCGTAAGATCACTGGAATTGCCGGGAAAGTTGGGGAGGCAAAGGTGACGATCGGCTACGGCATCGCCACTCCCGCGGTAGTCACTTACTCATTCATGCCAGCTCCCGCGCCGTCCGCGCCGGCGCCCGTCACGCCAGCTCCGAATGTCACGCCTTCGGTCGAGCCTTCGGCCAAGCCATCGCCGTCGTCTCCCGCCGCTCCGGCAGTGACGACGCCCGCCCACAAACCGACGATCGCCGTCGGCGGCAAGCCGAGTGTGAAGGCTCGCCCCAGCGTCAAAGCACAGCCGGGTGAGAAACTCAAGAAGCAGACTCTCGCCTACACGGGCGCGGACGACGTCGCACTCATGGTGGCGGCCGCGGCCAGCATCGCCGCCGGAGGCTTCTTGCTCCGTCGCCGTCACGCGAACCGTTGAAAGGGAATGGGCGTTTCAATCGATCGGCGCCCGCAGCCGGTGAGCTGAAAAGGCCGTTGCGACGGCCGGCCAGTCAGCCGGCAACCGCCCGGAGGACGTCCGTGATATCGGCGTTGTCACGGGAATAGACGGTGACACGGTAGGCCGGTTTCCCCGAGTCGAACCAGCCTCGCTCGGGGAAACTGGCTGCCACAAGCCATTCCGAGTCGATTTCAGGAGCGAAGGCATCAGCTCCGTCGACGTCGATATCGACGTCGGTGACAACCAGAATCCCGGCGATTCTAATTGCCTGGGCGTAAATGTCGGCGCCGCCGATAACCCATCCGAGCTCCGCCGAATTGAGGCGATCGCACGCTTCGTCCAAAGACCGTGCGATCGTGGCTCCTTCCGCCGCGAAGGAGGGACTGCGAGAGAGAACGATATTGGTCCTTCCGGGAAGCGGCCGGAATCTTGCGGGCAACGAATCCCATGTTTTGCGCCCCATGATAACGGGGTGGCCAGACGTCACCCGTCGAAAGAGCGCGAGGTCCTCGGGGAGGCGCCACGGCAAAGCGCCGCCCTTCCCGATGGCTCGTGCGCGGCCCTGCGCCCAGATCGCTCCGAGCATCACACGGATCCGCCCTTCATACTGCCACGGGGGCGTGGAGCTTGGGATGGTGCCGATACCCTTCTGAGACGTCGATGTCGTCCATCGCGTATTCGAATATCGACGGGGCTTTCTTCAGGTGCAGCGTGGGGAAAGGATAGGGTTCGCGCGTCAATTGTTCTTTCACTTGAGCGACGTGGTTGAGGTAAATGTGGCAGTCCCCGCCCGTCCACACAAAATCGCCGACATCTAAGCCCGCCTGCTGAGCCATCATGTGCGTCAGCAGGGCGTAGGACGCGATGTTGAAGGGGACGCCGAGGAAAAGATCGGCGCTGCGCTGATAAAGCTGGCAGGAAAGCCTGCCGTCGGCGACGTAGAATTGGAACATCGCGTGGCACGGCTGCAGCGCCATTTTGTCGAGGTCGGCCGGGTTCCAGGCGCTGACGACCATTCGCCGCGAATCGGGGTTCTCCCGCAGCTGGGCGAGCACCTGCCGAATCTGGTCGATATGCCTCCCGTCGGGGGCGGGCCAGCTGCGCCATTGATAGCCGTAGACCGGGCCGAGCTCGCCGGCGTCGTCGGCCCACTCGTCCCAAATCGTTATTCCTCGCTCCTGGAGCCAGCGAACGTTCGTGTCGCCCGAAAGAAACCATAGGAGCTCGCCTTTGACGGCCTTCATCGCCACGAATTTCGTGGTGATGCGTGGAAAGCCCTCGGCGAGGCGGTAGCGGATCTGCCGCCCGAACACGGAGAGAGTCCCCGTGCCCGTGCGGTCGCCTTTCTCCGCCCCGTTTTCCAGGACGTCGGCGAGCAGATCCTCGTAGGCCCGATTGACCGTCATGAGCCCTGTTCTTCGATGACTTCCTCGACCAGCTTGGCGTCTTTGGCAAGCAGCCGATCGACCATTCCGGCGGCCCTCTTCTCGATCTTCCCGCCGAGGAGGGGGATCTTCACCTTGAGGGTGGCAGAGAGGTCGGCCGTCGTGGTCGCGTCGCCGGAAAGCTTGAGGGCCGCCGAAACTTCGGCGGGCAGACCGTGGGGATCGACGGTGTACGTCACGCCGTCGCCCGAAGCGACTGTAGTGATCGTCACTTTTGCGCCGTTTCTTGCGAAAGTCCGGGCCTTGGAGGGGAGCCGCTCAGCGGGGACGTTCACCACGGTCGTGGCCTTCGAGCCGTCGACCGTGTGCGTGTAGTCGTCAACGCGCGCCAGCTTGGCCCGCTTGGCCGCCAGCTCGGATGAGAGAAGCGCCTGCGTGACGGCGCTCGGGCTCGCGTTGTAGGTCTGTGTGGTAGAGATATCCATGCCATCTATTGTGCACGACCGCGGTAGGCTAAGGCACATGCCTTCGCTTTCGAACATGCTCGCCCGCGCCCGCGGCCTCACCACGGCGGACCAGGAATGGATTCACCAGCTTGTGGGGGATTGGCAGACGATAGCGGACGTTTCCTTTTCGGACCTCCTTCTCATCGTGCAGGACGTGGGCGGCTGCACAACCGTGGTGGCGCAGTGCAGGCCGGCCACGGCGAGCACCTTCTACGAGAACGACATCGTGGGGCGTCAGATCGAGCCGTGGCTCGCCGAGGCGATCGACGAAGTCCTCGACGGCGGCGTCGAACGGCTGATCCCTCGCCAGGGGTTCAATCTCAAGGTGGTTCCTGTTCGCCGTGAGGGAAAGGCCGTCGCCGCGCTGTGCGTCACCGAGGCCTACTCGCTGGACGTCGTTCCGGTCCAGGTGCCGGCGCTGACCACCAATTATTCGACCATCTCTTCGCAGCTCGTCCACATGGTGACGACGGGCGAGTTTCCCTTCGACGGCAGGCCGACCGGGTACAGGCACGGCACCCCGCGCATGACGGACGGATTCGTCCACCTCGATCCTGAGGGCGTCGTGCTCTACGCGAGCCCGAACGCGGTCTCCAACTACCATCGGCTCGGGATCGGGGGGCCAATCGTCGGCAGCCTGTTGGCCGAGGTCATCACGGACGTCATCGAGGACCACAGCGTCGTGGACGAGGCGCTCCCCGTCGTCGTCATGGGGCGGGCGCCGTGGCTCGCAGAGGTCGAGGCCCACGGCGTCATCCTTTCGCTGCGGGCGGTTCCCCTGAAGGAC
>CAJPTB010000013.1 GCA_905373325.1 uncultured Ancrocorticia sp. | reverse complement strand
CCCCCCTCGCCAGACGTCGTCAGCGCGATGGCTTCCAGTCGTCTTCGTCCCACTCGTCCGTGGCGGGCGGGACGTCGTACTTGTCGTAGTCGTCCCGCTCGTCGTCGCTCTTTGAAGACGCTTTGAGCTCGCGCTCCAAGGCTTCATAATCGGTATCCGGGGTGAAATACTTGAGATCTCTAGCTACTTTGCGTTGCTTAGCCTTTTGACGGCCGCGCCCCATGGCTCGACCCCCTTCGTCTCATCGCGGGGCAAGCTCAACGGCGCCCCAATGGTTTACTCATCCGTTCGCGTTCTATAGCTTAGCGCGC
This sequence comes from uncultured Ancrocorticia sp., assembly GCA_905373325.1. GTDB lineage: Bacteria > Actinomycetota > Actinomycetes > Actinomycetales > Actinomycetaceae > Peptidiphaga. The sequence continues at coordinate 13,182 of CAJPTB010000013.1, read as the reverse complement.
ATAGGTGCGTCAGCGCCACGTCGAACGCGTGCGATTGCCCTCAAACGCGTTTCTTGGCCCGCCGACGGCGACGGCGCGCGAACTTCAGGGCAACGAGGCCGACGGCTGCCGCCGCGGTTCCGCCGACGATCCCCAAGGCGCGCCGGTCTCCCCGCTTGGCGTCGGACACGACCCCCTTGACCGTCTCAGCGGCATGAGAGGCCTTGGCTTTGACCTGTTCCTTGGCGTCCTCCGCCAGAGTCGAGGGGTTGAGCCGCGCGGCCAGCTCGTTGACCGTGGCGGTCATCGATTCGCGGGTCGCAGCGAGATTGGCCTCGATCTGCTCGATGTCTTTGTCGTCGTCGTTGGGTTTGTTGCTCACTTTTTCAATCCGTTCTTGAAGGCGGCGACGTCTTTGCCGAATCCGTCGCCGGGGGACACCTTGTAGGCCTGCGACGCCTTTAGCTTCTTCGCTCCGAGAAGCGCGAAGATTCCCGCGAACAGCAGCAGCGCGGCCGTCACGATGAGGAAGCCCGCCCACACGGGAAGCCATATTGCCAGGACGAGGGCGAAAGTCACGAGAAGCATCCCCGTCGCATACAGGCCTATGAATGCGGCGATGCCCAGATGGACTCCGCCCATCCCCAGGTTCTTGACCTTGGCCTTGAGGTTCGCCTGAGCGTACTCCAGCTCTCCGCGCACGAGGGTTGATGCCTGCGAGGACAGGTCTGCGACGAGGGAGCCGATGGTGGGCTTGCCCGCGCCCGAAGGCTGCGCGGCCGCGGCGTCGGGCTGAGCTGCTGGGCCGTCGGGGGTGCCGCCGACGCCGGAAGGGCGCGAATCCGCCGGGGCTGCTCCCGAAGCGGCTGGAGCGGCCGTGCGTGCGGCCTTCGAGGCCCCCTTCAGGGACTCCCCGTCCTGGCGGCGCATCTGCTCCCGAAGCTTCGCATACTCTGCTTGCGCGCGAGCTCGCAGCGCCTCTTCTTGCGCATTAGAATTGTCCACCCTCATTCCCCTTCGTATCGCGGCGGTCGACAATGCACAACTATTCTCACCCACGAGGGCGGAAAAGGCGAAGCCCACGCACCGTTTTCCTCCCCGCCCGCGGCCCTCGGTTCGTTATCAGCGATACTTTTGCGTCTTGCGCGATTGCGCTCGATGCGTCGAAAATTGGCTTATGTCTACTATTCGTTTCCATGGAGAACCCGCCAACACCGTCGGCGAACTGCCGGCAGTCGGCTCTGCCGCGCCTGCCTTTGCCCTGACGGCAGCCGACCTTTCCGACCTGACGAGCGAGTCCCTCGCGGGCAAGCGGGTCGTCCTCAACATCTTCCCGAGCATCGACACCGGCGTGTGCGCCGCGTCGGTCCGCGAGTTCAACAAGCGGGCGGCGTCTTTGGACAACACCGCGGTGGTCTGCGTCTCGGCTGACCTTCCGTTTGCCGCCGGCCGTTTCTGCGCGGCCGAGGGCATTGACGACGTCCTCGTCGGCTCGTCGTTCCGCTCGAGCTTCGGCAAGGACTACGGGGTCACCCTCCTCGACACTCCGCTGGCCGGGCTTCTCGCCCGCGCCGTCGTCGTCCTCGATGCCGAGGGAACCGTCCTCCACCGGGAACTCGTTGCCGACATCGCCGACGAACCCAATTACGACGCCGCCGTCGCGGTGCTCTGACGGGCCCTCCCCGAGCCTTCCTTCAACGCCCGCCCGTGCGGGCGCGCGCGAAAGATGAAGCGGCGCTGCACCGCGAAGCTCACGGCGAATCCAAGGACGTCCGTGGCGATCTTCGCCAGCCACAGCGGCACGTGCAACAGGCCGAGCGCCTCGACGCCGGCGTACGTCACGGCCATGAGCGCGAGCGCTAGCAGGGTGTACTGCCTGATCTGACTCCACGTCCTGTCGGTCGAATGGTCGCGGAACACCCCCAGCTTGTTGAGGGCGAAGTTGACGACGCCGGACGTCAGCCGCGAGCCGACGACGGCGGCCAGAAGGTTGAAATGGCCCGCCAAGGCCAGGAAGAGGGCGAGCTCGAGGGCCCAGCAGAACACTCCCGCGCCCGCAAAGGCGAGCAGGGGGCGGAACACACGCCACGAATCCCGAAGCGGGCGGAAATGCGAACCCGAGTTCGCGTCGATGTACACGGTTTCGATCGGCGTCTGCACGATTCGCCGCTTGGCGTCTGCAGCCGCCAGCAGGGCGTTGAGCTCCCACTCGAAACGGTCCCCGGGAACGTCGAGCAGGCCTTTGAGCTGGTCGGGGCCGTATCCGCGGAGCCCCGTCTGGGTGTCGGCGACCTTCACTCCCGACGCCAGTCTGAAGAACTGCGCGCTCATCGCGTTGCCGAAACGAGACCTGGCCGGCACGTCGCCCGCGAAGGCCCGCACTCCCAGCACCAACGCCTGCGGATCGCTGCGCGCCTGCCGGGCGACCGCCGCGATGTCGGCGGGTCTGTGCTGGCCGTCCGAATCGGCGCAGACGACCTCCTGGCCGGGCGCGTTTTCGAGGCACCACCGGAAGGCGGTTCGCAGCGCGTAGCCCTTCCCGCGGTTTCTGGAGTATCCGATGACTCGCGCGCCGTTGTCCCGCGCCTCCTGGAAGATGGGGGAGTAGGCGGGGCCGGATCCGTCGTCGACCACGAGGACTTGCGCGTCCGGGAGCTCCCTGCGGATGTCGCAGACGAGGTCGGGAAGCCTGCGATCGGGTTCGAGCGCCGGAATGACGACGATCATGACAGCTTCTCCACATAGAGGATGTCCGACGTTCCGCGCTCGCCGCCGTTGGAGGGCTCGTTGATGACCTCGCCGTTGAAGTACATGGTCGAGGAGCCGCCGCCGTCGAGGTTGTAGGCGGTGACGCAGCCCTGCTCGAGCATGATCTTGGCGGCTTCCGTCATCGTGACGCCGCGCGCGTATCCGGCGTCCCTTCCATCGACGACGACGAAGACAAGCGTGCCGTCCTTCTTCGCGCCGACCAGGGTGCGAGGCTGGTTGCCCTGGATCGAGTGGTTGCCGAAGTTCGTGTCGATCTCGACGTCGTCGATCCCGTCCACGATCTTGCCGTTCTTGACGAGGGACGGGCCGAAGGACAGGGTGTTCCACACGCCTTGCTTGACGAGTTTCTGGCCGTTTGTGCTGGTTTCGTCGTAGATTTTCACGGATCCGTCGCGGTAGAAGGCGAGGCCGGCGCGGGCGCCGTCGTCGCGGTAGACGACCCCGTTGCGGATGACGATTCCGCTGCTTCTGAAGCCGTAGTAGTCGCCGTTGATCGCGAAAATCGCGTTGTTGTTCGAGGCGATGGTCGAGGTTTTCTGGGTGATGTTGCGGCCGAACTGGTTGTTGGCGAAGGCGGACTTCAGGGCGGTCGCGTCCGTGAGCTTCACGGTGGCGACGTAGTAGGTGACAGTGTCGTCCCCGGAGCCGATGGCGATCTGTTCGACCTTGACCGTGCCGTTCGCTCCCGTGTACGAGCTGTCCGTCACCGTCGTTTTGACGTTGCTGCTGGAATAGTCCTTCGCGGCGTTCGACGCGGACGCCTGCTGCTTGGCCTCGTACTCCTTGACGTTGGAGATTTCGACATGGTCGATGACGTAACGGTTGAGCGCCCAAGCGGTTCCCGTTCCGACGGCGAGCGCGACGGAGAGCGAACTTGCCGCGACGATGCGCCGCCGCCGCTTGTACTTGCGGGGGTTGGCCGCGCGCTTGGCCGCCTTGGCGGCTTTCCGCCGTTTCCGGCGCGAAAGAGTCTCGGCGGGGAGGTCGCCTGCCGAAAGGTCGCCTGCCGACTGGCCCTCAGCGGATTCGTCTGCGGGTTCGTCGCCTGTGGGCCGGCCGTTTGCGGGCAGCCCGCGTTCGACCGGCAGCCGACTGCCGACGGGCTGCACGCGTTCGGCGGTCAGCTGGCTGCCGACGGGCTGGTTGTCGGCAAGCTGCTCCCGGGCGTTTGCAAGGTGTTTGCTCCCGCTCGCAACGGGTGGCGGTGTGGAGGCCGCCTTTTTGCGCTCCTGTCCGTTCTTGGCGGCATTGCTGATAAAAGGCGTTGTCTTCTCGTCCATGCTTCAAGTGTGAAAGCTTGGACAGGAGGTTTACTGAGGCTTTTCTGGAAGTCTACTGGAGTAAAATTTTAGAAAAACGTAAAGTGGACTGTGGTCCATTTGCGATTGTTCCGCGGGAGTTTAGGGAGTTGGGCTGTTCCTGCGCTTGTCTCGGCGATTCGACCAAGCCGAGGCGATGATCACTGCGGGGCCGAAGAGAAGTCCGGAGACGGGCCAAATAATCCACGAAACGCCCCAAGCGTGCCAGATGAAACTCCACAAAAGGTAGACGGCTGTGATGACAGGCCAGAAGATGGCCGCCAAGACGTCGACTCGGGTGCCCGACTCCTCGTCCCAGTTTCCGTCTTTCCGTCCGCAGTTCCGCCACTGGCCCCTGTTGTCGGAGGGTCTGCCCGGTTGGCGCGCCTGCGTGTCGGGGTCGATGAAGCGGGTCGCTGTGAAATCGGAGGCTGCGGAGCCTGTCGTCGAGTCTGCCTTCGGGGCTTTGGGGGACGGGGTGCGGCTTGCTGCCCGTCCGTTTGCGGCGAAGGCGCCGGGGCGCGCGTCCGAGGGGGCTGTGCGCGGGGCGTGGGCGCTCCCGGGGTTCGCGCCCCGCGCTGCGGCGTCGTCGGAATCGGGCGCCGCTGAGCCGGGGGATGTCGCGTTGCGGGCGCCGTCGTCGTGTGCGCTGTTCACGCGATTGAGTTCGGTTGAAATGCCGAGCACTTCGGCGAGTTCGTCGAGGTTGCCGAACGCGGTGATGACCGCCCCGACCGCCTCGTTGTGCGAATTGCCTTGCGCGACTCTGGCGGAGTAGGCGTCCTCCATCATCCCTCGCAGTTCTTCTTTTGCCGCGTCGAGGCGGGGGCTGGAGGCATAGGGGGAGAACATGGTGTCGAGATAGGCGTAGATGACGTCCATTAGTGACTTCCTTTCACAAATCGATCGACGACGGCTCGCGTGGCCTTCCATTCGGCGATTTTGGAGCGCAGGGATATTCGCCCTTCGTCGGTCATTCGGTAGTAGGTTCGCGGTTTTCCCGACTCGGAAACATCGGGAAACGAGGCGACGAGACCCGTGGCTTCGAGGCGCTTGACCGCGCTGTAAAGCGTGGTCTGTTTGATGGTGTAGGCGCCGCCTGAGATCTCGGTGATGGTTTTGACGAGCTCGTACGGGTATGAGGCGTGTTCCCGCAGAATCGAAAGGACCATGAGGTCGATGTATCCGCGGATCGCGTCGCCGCCGATCATGGGATTCCTTTCGTCCGAGATTTCGCGCGGTCTATTTGGGATTGACATTGCGGCGTGATTGAACCCGAAGCCGCAGGCTTTGGGACGCGACCGAATGTACTCCCATAAGCGTAGTACGTCAGACGTAGTATCGCAAATGCGCTTTCGGAATCGGTTTTTCTCAAGCTTTTGGCGAGGGGCGGTCTGTTCTTGAACCTTCTGGGGGGGGAGAGAAAAGTCCGTCTGTTCTTAAACGCTCGGACGCGTCAGTGCCGAATCCTCTGCTTTGGGCGCCTCTGAAAACGGTTTGCCGCACAGCGCGAACTGTGCGGCAAACCGGAGTGTTGTTGGCAGTGGGCCGTGGAGCTACTTGGCGGATGCCTCCGCGAGGCTTGAGGCCTTTGCGAAAGCGGACGCTTCTTGCCCGAGGATCACATGCCAGACCCCCGGGACGACCTCGGCGGCGCCCGCAACGCCGGCGGAGTTGAGAGCGTCGAGATCGACCAGCGAAGAATCGCGGACTTCGACGCGCAGACGCGTCGAAGCGACGTCCTCCAGCGCCGTCACGTTGTCGCGGCCGCCGAGACCCGCGAAAAGGGCCTCGACGCGGCTTTGCTCGATCGTGCCCCCGGCGGGCGAGGCTCCGGCCGCTGCAGCTCCGGCGGGTGCGGCGGCCGTGTCGGCGGAGGCCTCCGCCGACGTCGCGTCTGCATCGGCAGAAGTCTTAGCGCGCGCGGCGGCCTTGTCCTCGGGCGTGCGGTAGTCGAGGAAGATGACCAGCAGCATGGAGGTGGTGAAGGCCGCGAGCACGGCGATCGCGTAAAGCGGGATATTGTCGAAGGTGGGGATCGTCAACAGTGAAGTGAAGACGAATGCCTTGATGTTCACGCCGCCGCCGATGCCGATGATCAACCCGCCCACAAGGCAGCCGGGCAGCATTCGCGAGTAGATCTTCTTGAACCGCAGATGGATGCCGTAGAGGGACGGCTCGGAGATGCCTCCGAGGAGGCCGGCGGCCAAAGCGCCGGTCGCCGTCTGGCGCATTTGCTTGTCCCGGTCGCGGAAAGCGAGGAACAGAACCCCCGCCGTCGCGCCGAAGCAGGCGAAGTTCCATGCGCCCATCGGGCCTTGGATGTAATCGTGGCCCTGCGAGGCTATGTTGGCGAGCATGATCGCGTTGATCGGCCAGTGCAGGCCGACCGGCACCATGAACGGGTAGGCGAGAGGCACGATGATCGCGAAAATGAACGGCGAGAAGTCATTGATCGTGCCGAGCGAGTTTCCGATCCAGCCGCCGACGTAGATTCCGGCGGGCCCAATGAGGAAGGCCGTCAGCGGGATCATGACGACGAAGGCCAAGAAAGGCACGAACACGAGCTGCACGTTCTCGGGAATGATCCTCTTGAGCAGCTTGTACAAAAGCCCCAGGACCACGGCCATGAACAGCGGCGGGAACACCTGCGAGCCGTAGCCCGGAACGGTCAGCGGCAGGCCGAAGACCTCCACGATCGGAATCTTGTTTCCTCCCTCGAGCTCGATGGTCTCCGTCGGATGTTTGCCCAGCGCCGTGAAGCCCGGAAGCATGACGAAGGCCATGATTGCGAAGCCGACCCACGGATCGGCGCCCGCCTTCTTCGAGGCGTTGTACGCCACCATCAGAGGCAGGAAGGTGAACACCGACTGCCACATGAGGTTGACGAACGTCCACGAGGGCGAAAGGGTCACCTCCGGGTCGGACCAATTCCCGACGACCTTGAGCGTCGCCATGATCGACATGAAGGTGATGATGAGCGAAGCGCCGAGCAGCGCGCCGAGCACGGGGCGGAACGAATCCGACAGGAACTCGAAAAACGTGTCGAGCCACGCGGACTTGCCCCGGGGGCCGCCGGATCGGGCGGCGGCCTTGATTTCGGCGTCGGTCGGCTGGCGACTGCCCTGCATCTCCGGCAGGGCGTTGATGGCGTTGTACACCGTCTGCACGGCGCCGCCGATGATGATCTGATAACGTTCCCCGGATTGGGGGACGGAGCCCATGACGCCGTCGATCGCATCGATCACGTCGCCGTCGACTTTCGAAGCGTCGACCAGCTGGAAACGCAGGCGAGTGGCGCAATGGGTGAGGCTGGAGATATTTTCGGGGCCGCCGACGGCGGCGACGATCTCGGAAGCGGTACTCATGGTTACCTCCTCATACCTCGTCGAGAGGGACGAGGGCGCGGACTTCTTCGGGGGTCGCGGACGTCAGTGCGGCATCGGCGAGCGACTTGCACTCGCTGTAGGAATACGCCCTGACTTTCGCTTTGATCGAAGGAATGGCCGGGATCGAGCAGCTGAGCTCGTCCACGCCCAAGCCTACGAGGATCGGAACCGCCTGCGGGTCTGAGGCGACGCCGCCGCACACCCCGATCCACTTGCCTTTCTCGTGCAGGGCCTCGGCCGCCTGGCCGATGAGAGCCAAAATCGACGGGTCGCATGCGTCCACCTGTGCGGCGACTTTGGCATTTCCCCGGTCCATGGCCAGGGTGTAGCTCGTCAGGTCGTTCGAGCCGACGCTGAAGAAGTCAAGGCCCTCCTCTGCGGCGAACTGCTTGGCCATCACGCCGACGGAAGGAACTTCCATCATGATGCCCAGACTCACCTTGCCCCGGTACCCGAGGTCCTCGGCCTCTTCGTCCCACATCGCCTTCGCGCGGCGCCAGTCGCTGATTGTGGCGACCATCGGGAACATGACGTGGAGCTTGGCCCCTTCGTCCGCTGCCCGAAGGATCGCGCGGATCTGCGGGCGCAGAGTGTCGGGGCGGTCGAGGCCCACCCGCACCCCGCGCAGGCCGAGGAACGGGTTGTCTTCCTCTCCGAGGGGGAGGTATGCAAGCGGCTTGTCTCCGCCGACGTCGAGCGTGCGAATGACGAGCGGCTGACCGGGCGCCAAAGCGCGCGCGCAATCGGCGTAGATCGCGACCTGCTCGTCCTCGCTGGGGGCGTCGGCGCGTCCGAGGAAGACGAATTCGCTGCGCAGAAGGCCGACGCCTTCGGCGCCCTTCGTCTGGGATTCCTTTGCGTCGTCGACCCCGCCGATGTTGGCGACCACCTGGACCCGTCGTCCGTCGGAGGTGACCGCCGGCTCGTCCTTCCTCGCGTACTCGGCGGCCTTGCGGGCCTCGATGCGCTCCTGGCGCTTGCGAACCGCGGAAAGGCCGGCCTCGGAAAGGTTCGTCCGCAGCTCGCCGGAGGTCCCGTCGAGGACCGCCCGAGTGCCGTCTTCGAGGTCGAGGACGGCCTCTTCAATTCCCGCGATTGCGGGAATGTCGAGCGAGCGCGCGATGATCGCGACGTGGGAGGAGGCGCCGCCGGTGACGGTCGCAAATCCGACGACCTTCGAACGGTCGAGCTGAGCCGTGTCCGAAGGCGTCAGCTCCTCGGCCACGAGGATCGTGTTTTCGGGAAGCTCGGGGCGTTCGAGCTTTTGCCCGGTGATCTCCTGGAGCACGCGGACGCCGGCGTCGCGCACGTCCGTGGCGCGCCCGGCGAGCACTTCGTTGCCCAGCGACTCGAGCTGGTCGGCGAACGTCGTGTAGGCGTTGCGCCAAGCGAAAGCGGCGCTCTTTCCTTCGTTTACCGCGACATTCGCCAAGTGAAGAAGCTCCGGGTCCTGCAGCAGCTCTTCGTGCGCGGAGAAGATCGCGGCGCGTTCCTCATCGCCTTGCCTGCGCAAACCGTCGGCGAGCTCCCCCAAGGACCACAGTGCGCGGTTGAGCCCGTCGCGCAGGGTGCGTCGCTCGTCGGCTGGGTTGAGCCCCGCCTCGACGATGGCGAACTCCTGCGTGCGCAGCTGGACGAGCGCGCCTACGGCCAGGCCCGGCGAAGCGGGAATGCCGAGGTAGACGTCGGGGTCCTCCGAGCGGCGGGCCGCCGGCTTTTGCGCGGGAACGGCTTGCGCGGGGGCGGCCGATTCTGGGGCCGGCGAGCCTGCGGGCACGGGCTCCTCCCCGAGTCCGCCGTCGATTGCCTCGATGACTTCAGCGAGTGCGCGCTCGGCGTCGGGCCCGGCGGCGCTGACTTCGACCTCTTGGCCGTGGGCGAGGCCCATGCCCATGATGGCGACGATCGATTTGGCGTTGGCGGTGTTTCCCTGGGAGGCCAGCTTGATGTCGCTCTCGAAGCCCTTGGCCAGGGCGACGAGGGTCGCAGCGGGCCGCGCGTGCAATCCCGTCGGGTTGGGGATGACGACCGTGCCGACGAAGGCCTCGCCCCCGCCGCCGGCCGATGCGCGGGCCTTCGGCGCGGCGGGCTCGATCGTGGCGGCCAAGGACCTTCCGCCGACCACCATTCCCGTTTCGGGCCGGATCGAGGCGATCGCGTCCATATTGGCGACGACCACTTGGGTGAGAAGGCTTTTCGCCTCGCGGGCAACCCGGTCGACGTCGAAAGTTATGAGCTTGTCGCCGACCGCGACTTTGTCGCCCCTGGCGACGTGGGGCGTGAATCCGCGTCCTTCCAGGCTGACAGTTTCAAGGCCGACGTGGATGAGGACCTCGATCCCCTCCGGCGTGCGTATCGTGAGGGCGTGATGGGCGTTTTGGAGATCGACGATCTCTCCCGAAACCGGAGCGAAAACCGTGCCGTCGAAAGGGTCGATGGAGAATCCATCGCCGACCATCTTCTGGGCGAAGACGGGATCGGGAACGCTTTCGATCGGCACCATGACGCCGGTCAACGGGGCAAGGACTTGGACATGGGCCGTCTTTGGACTCATGGAAGAAGTCCCTCCTTTCAGGGCTCTGCCGCGAGGCTACTTGACGCGAAGTCTATGCGAATGCGAGCGATTTAACGAGGCTTTTCCACAAAATGTACGTGGTCCCACACCTGAGTATACGGAGGCCGACGGTTCGGCAGGCAGGACGTATGCCATGATCGGGCTATGCGTTGGAATCCGCTCGTTCCCGAGTTGTCCGTCAGCGACATCTTCGCGAGCCTCGACTTTTACGTCAGAGGAGTCGGTTTTTGGATTCTCTTCTCCAGGGAGGATCCCTTGTTCGCGTGCCTCGAACTCAACGGCGCCCAACTCATGCTCGAAGAAGACCATTCCACCGAGAAGTCGGGGGATGAAACTCCAGATCGAAGTTCCCGACGTCGGCGCCGTGCGCTCCCGGCTGGCCGCGCTGGGCGTCCGGCCGTTTCGGGACCTGCGGCAGATTTGGTATGAAATGGGCGCCCGAGGCGGCACGCTGGAAGGGCAGACGGAGTTCGTCGTCCAAGACCCCGACGGATACCTGATCCGGTTGGTCGAGGTGCTTTAGGCTTCCGGCCAACGCTCATTTTTCGTGCCGGGCGGCGGCGTCCCCCAAAAAGGCCCTGCCCGGCAAGCGCTGATCCCGCAGCCTCAGCGTGCAGGCTCGGCGGTTCCCGGGTTGCGGAGGATCTCCATCAGCGGCACATTGACGAAAAGTCTGTCTCTGCCGGCTCTTCTGTCGTCCAGCACGCCCGCTGCGACCAGCTCTTCCAGACGTTTGGTCGCCGTGGGGCGCGTGACGTTGCAGGCGTTTTCGACGTCGGCGATTCGGCAGTATGGCCGTTCGAGGAGCAGGTCCAGAAGGTCGGCGTTCGAACTTCCCCGATTCGAGCGCATTTGCTCGCGAATCGTGCGGCGAAGCCCTTGGATTCTGTCGATGGTTGCGAGCGTCTCCTCGGAGGTCGATTGCACGGCGCTCAGCATGAAGGAAAGCCACTCATGCCAGGCGCCGTCTCGTGTCACGGCCAGGAGGCGGTCGTAGTACTCGTTTTTGTTTTCGATGATGTAGCGGGAGAGGTAGAGAACCGGCTCGCTCAAAAGCCTCCTTTCGATGAGCATGAGGATGTTGAGGATCCTTCCCGTGCGCCCGTTGCTGTCCGTGAAAGGGTGGATTGCCTCAAACTGGTAGTGCGCAACCGCCATTGCGACCAATGGGTCGAGTTCGTCTCCGATGTGGACGATCTTCTCCCAATCCCCGAGCTTGCGGGCGATGAGCTCTTTGCCTTCGGGGGGCGTGTACCGGGCTTCCAAGGTCGTGGGGTTTCCGATGAAAGTGCCGGGCAGGGACCTCAGCTCCATGTTGTAGCCGCTTATGTGGGAGCTCACCTTGAGGGCGATATTCGTGTTGAGGGGATGACGGCGGACTTCCTCGAAGCCGGCGAACAGAGCTTCCCGGTAGCGCAGAGTCTCCTTCACCGCGGGATCTGGGGCTGCGCTCTTGAGGTTTTCGTCTCGGAAGAGGTCGTCGGTTGTGGTCACGATGTTTTCAATTTCCGAGCTTGCCTGTGCTTCGAGGAGAGAGAGGGGAGAGATGAGGATCTCTGGGTTGGGAATTTGTTTGACTGCCTGATCTAGTCCGGCGAGCGCCGCTCGCGCGTTCGCCGCCGCCCGAAGAATTGAGCGAGTCTCCAGTTCGTCGACGGGAGGGAACGGGAGTTCGTTGTAAGGAAGATCAGGTTTCCACATAGAAAAATTCTAGACACGGGATTCTTGACATGTAAAAAAATCGCCAATTTTTTTACACGTTTTTGGAACGTGTAAAAAATCTTTACATGTGCCAACAAGAACTCGGCACGCCCCGAAAGGCCGAGACGCGTGTTGGAAGTGCCAAAACGCGCCGAAAAAGCCGGGGTGTTGTAGGCGTCTCCGGTTCGTCCGTCGCTCGGCCGAGGATTGCCGGAGCGACGGGGTTGAGCTGCTGCTTTAGAGGTCCTAAGGATTCGCGCACTAGGAGTCATGCGGTGCGAGAAGAACGAGGGTCTGCACGCGTAAAAGCGCGAAACTTCGTGCGCGGGAAACGAACGCGAAAGTTCGTACGCGTTGAAGCGCGTGAGAGAAGCTGAAGGGAAGCAAAGAGGAGCGTGCGCATATCCCAGATTCGAGGCAGTGGCTCCGACCGGCGTCGATCCGGTGACCTTTCGATTTTCAGTCGAACGCTCTACCAACTGAGCTACAGAGCCTGATAGACGAAAGCCCGGTTTCCCGGGCGATTGTCCGCGACCCCGACGGGACTTGAACCCGCGACCTCCGCCGTGACAGGGCGGCGCGCTAACCAACTGCGCTACGGGGCCAATGAAGATTCATTGACCTTCTCGCACCCCCAACCGGATTCGAACCGGTGTTAGCGCCGTGAAAGGGCGCCGTCCTAGGCCACTAGACGATAGGGGCGGACTGATTGTCTGTTTGTCCGTTCCTCACCGTTGCCGGCTGGTGGAACTCGATTAGCTTAGAGGAAAGGGGAGGGGCATTGCAAAATCGAATGGGCTGTGTCCTTGCTCACCGGCCCAAAGCTCCCGGAACGCATGCGATTCGGGGGTGCGCCTGCCGCTCCCGAGGCGCTTGCGCTGTTCGAAAGCTAGGCCGCCGTTCCGTGTTCGCCGGACCGATGCTCCCTGGCCGGGCGGTTGATGTCGCGACGCCACGGTCCGCGCGATCGCCGCGCGCGATGCTCCCCGGCGGGGGTGGTTGATGTCCCCGGCCGGGGCGGTTGATGCGGCGGTCAAAAGGCTCGGCCGGTGCGCCTGCGAGGCCGCAAGCGCACGCGCCGCGAGACTCCGAACGCATAACCTTGGCCATATTCCGCGGGAATATGGCGTACTTTCAGGCGGCATCGCTTAGCCTTGAGGGCATGGGAGTATTCTTGGCAAACGGTTACGAAGTTGTTTCCGCGTTCGCGCCCGCTGCGGCTGTGCGCGCGGAGCCCCCGGCGAAGGAGACGGCGGGTTCTGTTGCGGTGGACGCGCTGACGATTCTGTTGGGCATAGGCACCGGATTCTTTGTGGGCATGCTGGTTTCAATCGGGATCCAGATGTTTATGCGCTTCATCATGCGGCGCCACGTTTTTCTCAGGCAGGCTTCGCATCCGGTCGTCAGGCCCATGGGCGTCTCCTTCGCCGTCGTCGGGGCGTGGATCGGATTCTCCGTCGCGCTGCCGATG
>CAJPTB010000012.1 GCA_905373325.1 uncultured Ancrocorticia sp. | reverse complement strand
GATTGTCTCGCCTCAAGCCTACTTCTTACACCGACTGAATCGACGGAGGGGCGGTTGTCGGGCGGCCGCTTGCTCGAAAGGCGCACGGCCTTGGTGACGGGCGGAACGAGCGGAATCGGACGCGGGATCGCCGAGGTTTTGCGCGAACGCGGCGCGGCGGTCGCCGTCACCGGCTTGACCGACGCCGAATGCGAGGAGGCCCGTGCGGCCGGCTTTCCCGCATACCCGCTGGACGTGCGGGATCGTCAAGCGTGCGATGAGACGGTGGCCCGCGCGGCGGGCGACCTCGGCGGGCTGTCTGTGCTCGCTTCGAATGCGGGAGTGTACCCGCAGGTTCGCATTGCGGACATGGCCGACGAGGACATTTCCGCGATCTTCGGCGTCAACGTCACTGGCACGATCCACATGGTCCAGGCGGCTGCGGCGGCGCTGAGAGAATCCGGGCGCGGACGCGTGGTGGTGACCTCGTCGATCACAGGCAACGTCACGGGATACCCGGGCTGGTCGCACTACGGGGCGACGAAGGCCGCGCAGATGGGCTTCGTTCGCTCGGCGGCGATGGAGTTGGCGAAGGACGGCATCACTATCAACGCGGTCATGCCGGGCAACGTCGTCACGCCGGGCCTGGTCGCGCTGGGCGAGGAGTACATGCGGCGGATGGCCGCCGCGGTTCCGCTTGGATGCCTTGGCGAGCCGCGCGACGTCGGCGAGGCCGTGGCCTTTCTCGCCTCCGACGGCGCCCGCTACATCACGGGCCAGGCGATCGTCGTGGACGGCGGCCAAATCCTGCCCGAATCTCCGGAGGCCATCGCGGACATGTAGGCGAGGCGGCGGGCGCCCAGGCAGGGCAATCGCCGTTCGTGCCGCTTGCCCGCGTGGGCGGCTTCGCGTGCCGGTAGAATCGATCCGTGTCATTGACTATCGGAATCGCCGGGCTGCCCAACGTTGGCAAGTCGACCCTGTTCAACGCCCTCACCCGCGCCACGGCTCTGGCTGCAAACTACCCGTTCGCCACGATCGAGCCGAACGTCGGCGTCGTGCCCCTGCCGGACGCGCGGCTGGACAAGCTGGCCGAGCTGTTCCACTCGGCGAAGGTCGTGCCCGCCACGGTCAGCTTCGTCGACATCGCGGGGATCGTGCGCGGCGCCTCTCAAGGCGAGGGCCTGGGCAACCAGTTCCTGGCCAACATCCGCGAGGCCGACGCGATTTGCCTGGTCACGCGCGCGTTCGCCGATCCCGACGTCGTCCACGTCGAAGGCCGCGTCGACCCGAAGGACGACATCGAAACCGTCACCACGGAACTCGTCTTGGCCGACGTGCAGACGCTCGAGAAGCAGATCCCGCGCCTGACCAAGGAAGTCACCGGCAAGAAGACGCCCAAGGAGGTCCTGGAGACGGCCAAAGCTGCCCTCGAGCTGCTCGAGCAGGGAAAGGTGCTTTCGGCGCACGGCACGGACCTCGACCCCGCCATTCTTCGCAGTTTCGGATTGATGACCACGAAGAAGTTCATCTACGTCTTCAACACCGACGACGCCGGCCTGGCCGACGAGGCCATGCAGGCCGAACTGCGCGATTTCGTGGCGCCGGCCGAGGCGATCTTCCTCGACGCGAAGTTCGAGGCCGAGCTCGTGGAGCTGGAGCCCGAGGAGGCCCGCGAAATGCTCGAGGCCTCTGGGCAGGACGAGGCCGGGCTCGACAAGCTGGCGCGGGTCGGCTTCGACACCCTCGGCCTGCAGACCTACCTGACGGCGGGGGAGAAGGAGTCGCGCGCCTGGACGATCCACAAGGGCTGGACCGCGCCTCAGGCCGCCGGCGTCATCCACACCGACTTTGAGCGCGGCTTCATCAAGGCCGAGATCGTCAGCTACAACGACCTGGTCGAGTACGGCAGCCTCGCCGAGGCCCGCGCCCACGGCCGCGTCCGCATGGAAGGCAAGGACTACGTCATGGCCGACGGCGACGTCGTGGAGTTCCGGTTCAATGTGTGAGGGACAGGATGATTTGCCAAAACCCTGAGTGCCGAGCCGAGATGTCCGAAACCGCCAAGTTTTGTTCTGAGTGCGGTAGGCAAACTGCCTATGATGCAAAGAACTCTCTCACGGTAGAGGGCGATACCCATGGAGGTATATATCAGGCAGGGCGTGATCTAATATTCAATTCGGTGGAGCCAGTCCAATCTCCTGCTAGGTATGAAGCTGTTCCTAAATGGAGAAGCCCTTTTACCTTGGCTGTTTTGACCTGGATTGGCACAGTTCTGGCTGTTCTTGCTTGTTTTCCTATTTGGGGCATTGTCAAAGGTATTCGTGAGTTATTTGTCGTTAGAGATTTTACCGGGGTTAGATATTTTATTTTGTGGGATTTTTTATTTTTAGTAATTCTGATAATAGTTGGAGGCTTAATAGTTAGACTATGGCGAATGGCTAAAACTGAGACAAGGTGGCCACTTATGTTTGGCTGGTCAGTGAGCGGGAAGGGGCGCAGGATAACTTTTGAGAAGTTTAATACCGGAAGGTGCCCGGTTTGTTATGGAAGATTGAAATATTGTATGATACCGACAGAATGGGTCGATTATGTTAGTAATGACGGCCAGAGGAAACGTAAAGTTATGGAACGTACATCGGTTCTCAAATGTCGACGCAACTCGAAACACTGGTACAAGGTTGATCCCGCAGAGGATCTGCCGATCGGCGAAGCGGCAGAAAGACTCTAAGGAAAAGCATCTCTAAAGTTTGAATCTAATTGAGAGGCCCTGACTTAATATCTAAAACTATGGGTGT
This sequence comes from uncultured Ancrocorticia sp., assembly GCA_905373325.1. Classification (GTDB taxonomy): domain Bacteria; phylum Actinomycetota; class Actinomycetes; order Actinomycetales; family Actinomycetaceae; genus Peptidiphaga. The sequence continues at coordinate 10,960 of CAJPTB010000012.1, read as the reverse complement.
CTGTCGAATAAATTGATGCAAAGAATGAATTCCTAGAGGGGTGGTCATTGGTGCTCGGCTTAGATTGTTCGGAATATTTCTTGTCTACAGTGACTATCGAACTTGCCGAGGAATGGAGCCAGCACAACGGACCAGAGGCAAGCCCAGCAGTCACACCCGTGAAAGACGGTGGCCTCGTCCGGCTGCCGGCCCGGTTCCCTTTCTGCTATTTGCCTGATTCAAATCCCGCGATTTGCCTGATTCAAATCCCGCGATCTGTATGATTGAGCCATGGTTTACGTGCGTCGGACCGTTGATCTGGAACTCGATGACCTGTTTCCTCACGTCGCCGCAATAGCGCTTGACGGCCCCAAAGCCGTCGGCAAGACGACGACGGCCGCTCAACGGGCTGCGGGCATCGTGAATTTGGACAGGACGGCGGAGCGTGTGCCCCTTGAGGCCGATCCTGAGCTGCTCCTATCTCGTCCGCGTCCCCTGCTTATTGACGAGTGGCAGAACGTGCCAGAGGTGTGGGACGTCGTCCGCCATGCAGCCGATCGGGATCCTTCAGGAAGCCAGTTCCTTTTAGCGGGAAGTGCGACGCCCCGGGCCGGTGCAACCGCTCACTCGGGCGCAGGCCGAATCGGCAGGCTTCGCATGCGCCCTATGACTCTTGAGGAAAGAGGGGTTGGAGAGCCGGCCGTGAGCCTGACCCACCTTTTAGAGGGTGGTCGCGAGCAGCTTCACGGGCAAACCGATGTGGGGCTGTCGAGGTATGTCGAGGAGATTCTGGCGTCCGGCTTTCCCGCTCTCCGTTCTCTCAGTGGCCGTGCTCGGCGTTTTCAGCTTGAATCTTACCTTCGCAACGCGGTTGACCGTGACGTGCCCGAGCAAGGGCTCGCTGTCCGCAGACCGGATGCGCTGATGGCATGGCTGCGGGCTTATGCGGCAGCCACCTCCAGCACGGCTGGGTATTCACAGATTCTTGACGCCGCCACCCCGGGGCAGGGCGACAAACCGGCTCGTTCTACGGCGGACGGGTACCGGCGAGTGCTGGAATCTTTATGGCTTCTCGATCCGGTGCCCGCTTGGGAGCTCGGCGGCAGCCAGTTCACGCGACTCGGCCGCTCCCCGAAGCATCATCTCGCTGATCCCGCGCTCGCCGCTCGTCTTCTTGGCCTGAACGAAGCGAAGCTCCTGGGAACTGGAGGCGGTTCTGTCGGGCCCGAAGGGAGGGCCGTGCTTGGAAGCATGTTCGAGTCGCTGGCGACATTGTGCATCCGCGTTGCGGCGCAAGCTGCTGAAGCCGACGTCGGGCACCTCCGCACACGGGACGGCGACCACGAGGTCGATCTGGTCGTCACTCGTGAAGATGGCGCCGTCCTGGCGATCGAGGTCAAGGCTGCCGGTGCCGTTGACGACGGCGACACCAAGCACCTTCAATGGTTGCGCAAGCAAATGGGCCAGCGATTGATTGACTCGATTATCGTCAATACCGGCACCGCCGCCTATCGTCGGCCCGACGGCGTCGGCGTTGTGCCGCTTGCCCTGATCGGCGTGTGACGACGCGCAGAATGCGATGACACATAGGCGGAAGGCGATGGCGCGCGGGACAAGATGGAACGCAGGGCCTGACGGCATGCCGTGTGCGACGGCGCGCGGAACGCGATGGCACGCAACATGTAGCGGTGCGGAGAGACCGGTCAGATGCCTGCGTTCAAGGCCGGAGCGCGTACAGCGGGAAGGTGATCGTGCCGTCAGGCAGGGTCGCCGTGAAGCCGGTTCCTGTGATCACCGCTCTGAAGGTCGGCGGTGCGGCGTCGATCTGGTCGACGGCGCAGGCGAGGCTCTCGGCTCCGCGCTGTGCTTGCCCGCCACCGAGCTTCACCTCGATGGCTGCCCAGCTTCCGTTGGGCATCGTCAGAACCGCATCGATCTCACGCCCGTTGGAGTCGCGATAGTGATGTACGTGTCCGCCCAAGGCCTCTGCGTAGACGAGCAGGTCGTGGACAACTGCGGATTCAAAGAGGAAACCGAGCGTTTCCAGGTCCGCGCTCAGACGGTTGGCGTCGGCTTGCAGAGCTGCGGCTGCCAGCGCGGGGTCCGCCAGGTGATATTTGGGCGAACGGCGCAGACGAGCCTTGGACCGTAGGGAAATGGCCCATGGCTGGATTTTCTCTAGCAGGAAAACTCGCTCTAGCAGCTCAAGGAGCTTGGCAGTTGTGCCCTCGGAAGGCGCGGGGAGCGTCCGCGCAATGTCTTTGCGCAGCGTCGCCTGGGAAACCTCGCTCGCGGAGGAACGGGCCAGCGAGGCAATGAGCTGTTCGATGACTGCGGGTTCCGAGCGCAGATTCGCGAGCCTGTTGATGTCAGTGGTTGCGATGTCCTTGATGTAGCTCTCCATGCTCCGTGCTGCGATATCCGACGGAGAGTTCAGCAGTCCGGGGAATCCGGGGCGCAAGACGCTCTGGATAATGCGCTCAAGCGGGGCTGCGGACATTGAGGGTTGCGGTGACTCGCCTTCGAACAGCGCGCTTAGCGACACTCCGCCGTCGTCGAGGCTGTTCTCCTTTTCTGCCCAGGTCATGGTGCGCTGGCGGACTCGGATGAAGCGCGCTGCGCCAGTGTGCCGGATTGGGTCAGCGGCAGGAACGGCCGAACCCGTGAGGATGAAGCGTCCGGGTTCGGAGGAAAAATCGACCTCTCTGCGCGCCAGATTCCAGATCTGGGGGATCAGTTGCCATTCGTCGAGAAGGCGAGGGGAAGCCCCGGCCAGCAGCAGATGCGGATCGATCTCGGCCGCAGTTTGGGCCTCCGGTGTGTCTAGCAGTGTGTAGGACGACGCGTGTGCAAGGCCCGTCATGGTCTTGCCGCAGCCTCGAGGGCCTTCCAGAATGGCTGCACCAGCTGAGTCAAGCACGCGAATCATGAGGGGGTCTACGGCGCGCGGCAAATAGCTGATTCCGGTGACTTTGCTGGTGTCCATGGCGTCAGTCTATATGCAAGTTTGGGTCGCGGGGTGGTTCTGTTGGGGGATCCGCAGGGCTTCAACTGAGGATTCTGCAGAAGATGAAATGAGGTGTTTGCAGATGCTGAAGTGGGGGATTTGCAGACAGTGCAGTAGGTTATTTACGAAGTTTGAGCGAAGAGCGTGCTGATCTTGACAGGAAATTGCGGTTTCCGAAGCGGGTGTAAGAGCAAAAGGGAAACTGCTGGCGCGTGCGGCGGGGGCGTGTGCAGACGCGTGGAAGCATGTGGGGCGTGGTTTCGCTGCTTTGTGTGAGGCAAGGTGAAAACGAATCGGCGCCCGGCTCCTATCCGCCATCCCGTCCCTGCTCAACCAACAGCGCCTCGATGCGCTTCATTGGAACCATGAGCTGGAGCGGGTCGGCTGGCGAGGTGAGCGCGTCCACATGGTGCATATAGAAGGACTTCGCCGCGGCGTCGCGGCAGTGAATGAGAACGCATGCTGCGCCGAGGGACTCGCTTGCTGCCAGTGCTCTTCGAAGAGCGTCCTGTAGCATTGCCATCCCGATTCCTTGTCCGGTTGCACGTTCGTCGACTGCGAGCCTGGCGAGCAATATGCATGGAATGTCACTCGGGCGACGCATAGCGAAATGCTCGTCAACGTTTGCCTTGTTCACGCCGCCCGCGGCTAGCGCGTAATAACCCACAACACGCTTATCGGTGCATGCGACGTAGGTCACTGCATTGTTATTCCGTTGATTTTCCCATGCAAACTTCTCGAACCACGTGTCGAGCTCGTCAGCGCCCGATCTGAAGCCCTTACGCGAATCCTCTTTCTGCAGGCGGCGCGGTGCTAGCAGCGTTGCGTTCATGAATCGTCGCGCAACGTGATTTCGGAGCCAATGGGGCTTTCACGTTCAAATAGTCGCCGTAACTTGGCGGTTTCGACCGGCGAGTCAAGTGCTTCTAGGAAGAGCGAGTACTCCTCGTCGGAGAGCGTGAACCAACGGCGGTCAGCGAGCACTCGTTCGGCGTGCTCGACAGCGCTTCTCAAAATGAACTCTGAAACCGTCGAATCGCTTAACTCAGCTGCATGGCGTATCGCCGCCTCTTGTCGTTCGCTGGCGCGAAGGTTGATGCGACGTGTTTTGGCAGTTGTCGGCATAGAAACTCCTTTCGTGTACGTACATTGTACATCCATAATTCGGTTTCGATAATGATGCGGCTTGCCGCTTTCCCTGCGAGGGTCTCATTTGGAGCTTCCCTCCGTCGGCGGAGTGGCGCTGGAAGGGCTGCAGTCATAGACTTCGCAAGGATCGTCGCTGGAAGGCCGGTACTCATGCCGTTTGTACGAAGAATTGTCGATGAGCAACGTGCACCAGACGGCCAGAATCAGGGAGAAAGTGACTGCGAGGAGGGCGAGGGAGGTTCGGAGCTGGCGCACTTCGCGATTGCGCATTGCGCGGATCATCTTCCACAGGGTTATTGCGGCGCAAGCGAGAGCGTAGATTCCCAGGAACAGAAGGCCCGGGCGCCACACAAGAATTTTGCACTCTCCTCCCTCGGGGCAAAGGTCTTTGTACTGCCACGTGAAAATGGCGACTCCGCCGGATATCGCTGCGCCGACAAGTATGAAGACGCCCGCTACGGAAAGGGCGCGGATCCGCCGCGCAGGCCATGATGGCTGCCGTTCGTGGAGCTCTTTTTCTTGTTTTTCCGTCATGCGGCGACGCTATAAGACCTCTTCACCATGCGTCAACGGCGCAAGGCTCCTCCGAACTACGGGAGAACTCTCTGGGTCCGCGATTCAAGGCCCTTTCGGAGTCTTCAAGGCCCTTTCGAAGTCTTCGCGCCGATCTCCCTGCCGAGGGTCCGCGTGGATCTTCTTTCCGTTGAGGAAGTGACATTTGAAGGATCGGATCGCCGGGGTCGCCAGGATCGCGAAGATCGCCAGGCTCACCAGGATCACCGAGGTCGCGAAGATCGCCAGGCTCGCCAGGATCGCCGATGAACGTCCTGCTCCCGTCGGGATCGGAAGAAAGTCTTGCCGGAATACAGAAAGTCTCGCCGGAATACAGAAGGTCTCGCCGCGGTGAAGAAAGTCTCGCCGGAATACAGAAAGTCTCGCCAGGATGCATCAACCGCCAGTCGACTCGCTGTGCCTGCAGGGCACGTCAACCGCCGGGATGTGTCAACCGCCGGGCGGCGGGAAGTACGGATCGTCGAAAGTAGCGTCGAGGAACGGCACGCCCAATATAGACAGAGCAAGGGCGAGAGTGACTGAGAGGAGGACGAGGACGGTTCGCATCTCCCGCACATCGCGCTTGCGCATTGCACGTACTATCTTCCGCAGGGTGATTGCAGCGCTCACAAGCGCGAAGATCCCCAGGAACAGGAGGCCTGGACGCCGCACCACGTATACGCTTCCACGCGTCTGCACACGCCCCCGCCGCACCACGTATACGCAGTCAACAGTTGCCTTGGGGCATTCACTTTCGAATTTCCAGAGGAGGACTGCGGCTCCGCCGGTCAGTGCCGCGAAGGCAAGTATGATCGTGCCCGCTATAGGAAGAGCCCAGCTCAGCCACGCAGGCCATGATGGCTGCCGTTCGTGGAGCTCTTTTTCTTGTTTTCCCGTCATACGGTGACGCTATAAGACCTTTTCGCCATGCGTCAACGGCGCAAGGTTCTTCCAAAGGGCAGAAGACGCCCTTCGAATGCGCGAACAGAATGCCTTTTGGGCAGGCAAAGGCTTCTGGAGAAGACGTCCCGGAGCGTCGAACCCGCTGCCTTTTGCGAAGCGTCTGCATTGTTGGGGCGCCGTCTCATGCGCCCCGGGACTGGTCGGCTGCCGCCGCGTCAAGCTCCCTTCAGCTGTCTGTAAGGATTCTTCGAAAGGATCGGCGGGTAATGTCTACGTGAGACTCGATCGATGAGCTGTGAAAGGACCGAAGACATGGGCAACAACGATCGCGCAAACAACGAGAGGGCGTCCGACGTCGTCAACCCCCTTCTGCTTCAGGCTTTCGCCTGGGACATGGCTCCGGATTCGAGCCACTGGCGGCTTCTGGCCCGCAATGCCGAGTTTCTGGCCGCCTGCGGCGTCAGTTCCATATGGCTCCCGCCCGCCTACAAGGGGCATGCCGGGGTGAAGGACGTCGGATACGGCGTCTATGACATGTACGACTTGGGGGAGTTCGATCAGAAGGGCGCCGTGCCCACCAAGTATGGCACCAAGGACGAATACCTCGCGGCCGTTGGGGCGCTGCACGCCGCGGGCGTCTCCGTGGTGGCCGACGTCGTTCTCAACCACCGCATGGGCGGCGAAGCCGTCGAAACCGTGCGCGCCACGCCCGTCGACCCGGGGGACCGCCGTCGGCCCATCGGCGAGGTCGAGGAAATCCAGGCGTGGACGCGCTACGAATTTCCCGGCCGCGGGGGCGCCTATTCCGACTTCACCTGGGATTGGACGTGTTTCAACGGCTCCGACTGGGATGAAACCCGCGGAATTTCGGGAGTTTGGCTCTTCGAGGGAAAGCAGTGGAACGAGAACGTCGACGACGAGTTCGGCAACTACGACTACCTCATGGGCTGCGACGTCGACGTCGCCGACCCGAAGGTGCGGGCCGAACTCGACAGCTGGGGACGCTGGTACGTCGAAACCGCCGACATTGACGGCCTGCGGCTCGACGCCGTCAAACACATCGGCGCGGACTTCTTCGCCGGCTGGCTTCCGGAGCTGAGGCGAGCGACCGGACGCGCCCTTCCCGCCGTCGGCGAGTACTGGTCCCACGACGTCGGCGAGCTGAAGGAATACCTTGAAGCGGTCCCGTCCACGAGCCTGTTCGACGTGCCGTTGCACTTCCACCTGCACGCGGCTTCGAACTCCAACGGCGACGTCGATCTTTCCAGGCTCTTCGAGGGCGCCCTCGTCGACGCCGACCCCGCCCGCGCCGTCACGTTCGTCGAAAACCACGACACCCAGCCGGGGCAGTCGTTGGCCTCCACCGTCCAGTCGTGGTTCAAACCGTCGGCCTACGCCGTCATCTTGCTGCGAGAGGCCGGAACCCCCTGCGTCTTTTGGGGCGATCTCTTCGGCACGCCCGAGACCGGCGATCTGCCGGCCGTCGCCGAGCTGCCCTTGCTCATGACCATGCGGCGCGCACTTGCCCACGGCCCCCAGCATGACGCCTTCGACGCGCCCGACGTCGTCGGTTTCGCGCGCGAAGGCGACGACGCCCACCCCGGCTCCGGACTGGCGGCGGTGCTCTCGGACCGTCTGGCCGGCGCCAAGCGCCTCTACGTCGGCACGCGCCACGCCGGAAAGAAATGGGTCAGCGTGGTGGGCGGGCACGAGCCGGTCGTCGTCGGCGACGACGGCGTCGTAGAACTCTCCGTGAGCGACGGCGGCCTGAGCGTGTACGTGCCCGAGTCGGCCAAGCCAATGCTCGACGGCGCCGAGGAATACCGGCTGCGTGTGGGAAGCGGGGATTGATCGCGCCGCGGCTTTATATCGATGGTGGTGTGCGTGTCACGTCCCCAGAGGGCGGTCGCAGGCCGGTGCAACGCCGAGTCAAGCAAGCCGAGGTCCTGGAGTGGCCCCACAGCGAGGTCCTCGACAAGGGACAGGGCGTCCTCGAGCGTCAGGCACTCAACCATCGGCGCCCGTTCAGCGACCAAGGCGTTCCAGGACGCTGGCATACTGGTTGCGGATACGGACGGAAGCTTCTTTGACTCGCCGTTCATGCCCGCGGCGTGCGGACACCTCACGGATCGCCTGGATCGTCGCCTCCTGACGCCAAATGACCGCTTGGAATGACGCCAGATGGCTGGTTGGAATGACGCCAGATGGCCGGTTGGAATGATGCTAGATGTCGGATTAGAGCTGAAACCTTTCGGGAGGAGCGCTGGATAATGGCGGCTCAAAAGAACTATCTGCCAAGAGTCGCAGACCGGGTGATTGAAGAGTCTCTCGGCTATTCGCGCGGTGTTCTTCGCGAGGGTGTTCGGGCGTGCGGCAAGACGATGACCGGACGCCGGCATGCGGCCTCGGAGGTGGCGCTCGATTCCGGGCTGCCCCAGCTGCGTGCGGCCTTGGACGTCGATCCGTCCCTGGTTCTGGCGGATGAGGCGCCGCGCCTCATCGACGGAGGTACGCACCGACAGCGCGGTTCCGGAAACTGTGAGGCCTTCCGCGTTGGATGATCCCAGGCGAAACATCCAACCGTTGTGCTGTGGAGCCCGCATCCGTCGTCTTCCGGTAGCCTGTCTTCCGGTCGATGTTCGTCAATGATCGCTCTTCTGGCTTGAGTTCGGCCATGGCTTGGAGAGACTCACGCTCGCGGGCGGGGGCCATACAGGGCTCGGGTACTTCGGAAGCGTGTATGGAAAGCGAGATGCCGGAGACTGCCACGGCCTCGACTCGGTGGAGAAGCTCGCCGATCCTTTTCTCCCGAGCTGACGCGAGCCCCGCTATGGAGGAGACAGCTCTAGGAGTGCGGAGGCGACTCTTTTGACCGGATCCGTGCCCTGGGAACGTTGTCGGAACCGGGGTTGAAAGGCGAGTTGAGCGGAATCTTCCCGATGATGAGTTTATCGCCATGAGGAAGGGCTGATGAGTTTACCGGCGACAGGCGAACCGGTGCCGCCCGGCTGGGAAGCATGGGTCTCGTTCCCCGTGTGGCGTTGCCTTCGCGCAATAACTGCGTCGAGTGAAGGATTTCCGCTCGTTCCGACGCCATTGTGGGGCTTTCGGCCACGTTTTGCTCTGGTCAAACGGACAGGGGCATCCTAGAATGAAAATACCCAATCAAAGAATAGCCCGTCGCTGAGGCGGTGCGCGCACGGCCTACGCTAAGGTGAACGGGAAGCCTATGAAAGTGGTATTTCGCCAGCATGGATCTGACTACTGCGGATGACGCATACCTCCACTTGAAGGAAGTGGCGGCAAGGTTGATCGAGTCGTTGTCGTTAGGCAGGGAAGAATTCCTCGTCTGCGAGCGCCTCCTCATGCGGGGAAACGGGATTGAGCAGGTTCTGCTCGGTCTGAAGCAGAACGTCAATTTGGCAAACGACATGATCCGAGAGCTGGAGCCCTTCGCGAGCCTCGAGTCGATTTCCCGCGCGCAGACCATGCTCAAGCTTTACTGCCAAGGGAACATGAACCTCCTGCGATTCCTTCCCGACTACAAAGAGGATCTGTCCAGCAGTCTGGCGATCCTAGGGCTCCTTCTCTTGTACAGCAAAGACAGCTCGAGTTCTCTCGCCAACGCCAAAGGGTATGTGCGCGCCATCTCGCGGGCGTGTTCCGAAGGATTCGTTCCCGAGGAAAAGTGGAAAAGCGCGGAAGCAGTTGCCCGCGGCATCAGCATGGCCGAGGTCGCCCGAAAAGAGGGCGTTTCCCGCGAGACTGTTCGTTACCGTTTGTCCGGTCTCTACCCATTGGTCACGATTCGCAAAGTGAAGGAGGCGTGGCGAATTGTGAAGATGACCCAAGACGACGGCGATTTAGGCGAGGGAAACGACAGCCAAACTGAGGCTGCATGCCCGGGCAACGGGATTTCGGGCGAAACAGACGGAACTGTGGGAAGGGATGGAAACTCGGGCCTGAAGGGCAAAGGCAACGGAGACGCGGCGCACGAGAGCGATAAGACGCCGCGCGGAAACGATGCGACGGCGGGCAAAGGGACGGCGCGTGTCGGCGCTGAAACGCGGCGCAAAGGCAAGAAGCCGTCGCGCGAAGGCGACGAGACTTCGAGCTACGCGCAGGGGCGGGGCTCGGTCGCCCGCGACCCGATTGCGATGTCTCTGGCCGTCCGCCGGGCCAATGACGATTTCAGCGCAAGAGAGGCAAAACGCGACGAGCTGTGGGACCTTGCCCTGCGCACGGCGAACTCCGAGGGCGACGTCGTGCCTGAAACCGATCGGCAGAACGCAGCAAAAGAGAAGCCGTCTGAAGCGTCGCCGGAAGCGCGGAAGAAAGGCCCGCCCACGGACTCGCCGCCCGTGCAGGAAAGGAAAGTTGCGCAGAGAGTCGGAGGGAGGACCTTCAGCGACGAAGACTGCTGGGCCGCCGTCGTGGAATACATGTCGCTGGACGACCGCACCCATTCGGGCGGGGACTATGCTCGATATTCGCGAGAGATCGACGGCATGCCGGCATTGATAACCGTGAAAGGACGGTTGGGCCTCCACTGGGTCGAACTCGCAGAAACGGCCAATCGTCTGCTTGCGGGGCGCATACGCCCTGACGAGGAGGAATGGGCGCGCGACGTCATGGCGCCTCGAAAGTGGGAGAACTTCGTTCGCAAGGCCAGGGGAAGCGGTGCAAGCAAGCGATTTGCGATTGAGCTGGTCAAGCAATGCATTGCCGACCGGGGGCCGTACATCACCCACGTCATTTACAGCGAATGGGCTGAAGAGCGTGGAAACACGCCTTCGCATGCGTTGGTCAGCATCTCGGGCATGTCGTGGAACAGCCTGGTCAAAGCGGCGGGCGGCTACAGCGGACGCCGCAATGTCGGAATGTGGACGAAGGAGGAAATCCTCAAGCTCATAGCGCTGTACATCAAGCAGGAGAGATCGCGGGGAGAAGAGCCTAGCATCGAAGGATACTCTTCATGGGTGCGAAAGCAGACTGTCCCGTTGCCGAACATTGTGCTTGTGACCAAGCGGGTCGGCAGCTGGGTTGAAGCCGTCAAACGCGCCAACAGGTACTTGAAAACCGACGATCGAACCCTGCTGCAGTGAATCGAACCCTGCTGCGGTGAATCGACCCCTGTGGCAGTGGGCTCAATGGTAGCGTCGAAGCCATGAACCTTTCAGATCTGCTCATTGACAGTTTGTCGCGTTCACGGCAGCGTTTCGACCGCGCCCTCTCCGGCGTCACGGTGGAACAGGCCAATACGCAGCCCGCTCCTAAAACCGCTCCCCGCGTGGACTCGTTGAGCTGGCTCGCCTGGCACACAGCCAGGGAGATTGACTTCCAGATCGCGTTTCTCGCCGGCGTCCAACC
>CAJPTB010000011.1 GCA_905373325.1 uncultured Ancrocorticia sp. | reverse complement strand
GACGTCCGCGACGAGTCAGGGAAGGGCCGGCAGCGCTCGAGGCGGTGCCAGCGGCATTGCGCGTCCCGTGTCCGCTTCCTCCGCCCGTGGATCGAGCATCATGAAAGGCGGCGCGACGACGGCCGCTCGTTCGGCCGCTCCGACAGCATCCAGTCGTGGGTCGGGGATCATGAAGGGCGCGACGACGGCTGCTCGCACGACCTCGTCCGCGACGAGCCAGGGGACTGCCGGCAGCGCTCGAGGCGGTGTGACGTCACCTCGTGGGGCGGGGTCGGCAACCGCCCGCGGGACTGGGGCTTCCGGGCGTGGTGCAGCATCTATGGCCGGACGCTCCGCTGGAGGTTCCTCTTCGGCCAAGGGCGTGAACGGAGCCCGCGGGGGAGCCGGTGGGTCCACAGGGCGTTCCTCCTCGACTGCTGGGCGTGCTTCCGCCCTGGGGCGCACGGCTTCGTCGACGGCGAGCACGTCCTCTCGCGGCGGCTCGGCACGTCCGGGGATGACGCGGCCAGGAGCCTCCGCAGGAAGCAGGTCCGCCTCAACGTCGCGCGCCATATCGGGATTGACAGGCGGGCGCGGAAAGGATCGCAAGGACAAGCGTCGGGAAGACCACCGCTCGATTGAAGAAACGCAGGTTACCCCTTACGAGACGGACAACACTGTGACCTTCCTTGAGGCCGGCCGACGTGAGGAGCTTCAGGAGGGCCAAGGCAAGCATCAAAGTTAGCCTCGGTCATTTCGAGCTAAACGTGTGGGGTGAGACCGGATCCAGTCTCACCCCACACGTTGTGCGTTGTGCGCCAACAGTCCCAAGAGGCCCCGCTAATTCCCCGTCCTGGCACTTAGCGACACAACGTGTCACCGCGGGCGGTATCTTGCGTCGGGGTCGTCTTGTACGGGGGTCGGCGCTTGAGGAGAGGTCGGGGGCGCGTTGTGGCCGTAGCCTGACGGCGGCGCGGCCTGGGCGTTGTTGTGCGGATAATGGGTTGGGTTTGTGGCCTGCTGACCGGGGGCGTAGGACTGTGCGTGTTGTGCCAGAGTTGAAGGAACGACAGGCCTCTGGGCGGGCTCAATGGTCGGGGCCTGGACTGTGCGTCGTTTGCGTCCGAGAATGAGCCAGGCTCCTGCAATCACGGCTAGAACGCCGCCGCCGGCAAGCCCCCATCCCCATGCCGGGAAGCCGTCTCCGCTGTCGCTCCGCGACGGCTTCGCTCCAGTTTTCTCGTTTGACGGTTTGGACGGGCCGCCATCTGACGTCGAAGCCTTTGACGCCCCCTCCTTTTCCGCTGTAATCGAAATGCCTTTAGACCAAAAGTTGGGATCATCAATCGTGACTTTGTTTCCATCAATTTTCCCAATATTAGCTTTAGTGACTTTTCCTGGCATGATAATGGTCATTTTTACTATAAAGCCGCTATAATCTGTTTTTTGTCCGCTTGCCGGAACTTCAACGCGGTAAGATTTGGAATCCTCCCTTAAACTGGGTGCGCCTTCGAGTGGTTCATTTGCCGTAACTTTACATTTAGTATTTCCTCCTGGAGGGGTAAGGTTTTCTACTTTCGGATTTTTGATAAATTTAGCGTTTGCTTGAGCCATTATTTTTACGCTTTCGCATGTTCGCTTGAGTGCGGTCATAGATCCTGTAGTATCCTCGACTTCAAACGATAAGACTGTGTTAGCATCGGGCCGATAATCGATGGTCCCTTCGAGGCGACATCCGGTTAGTAGGAAGGCCGTAAAGGCCATCAAAATGGTTTTGATTAAGGAAGTCTTTTTCGCGTGGACGGTCATGTCGAGTCTCCTTTGTTTTGAGAATCGGATGGCTAGCAGAGTTGCCGTACTGATCTCAGCTTAGCGCGCGCAGACTTGCAGCGCTTTGTATGTGTGAAATCTCGGGACCAACTCTCTCAACCTTCTATCTGGAATGGCTTGTTGATCCGAGTCTTACCGGGGGCGGTATCTTGTGTTGGGGTCGTTTGTGTGGTCGGTGTTCGGTGTTTGAGGAGAGGTCGGGGGCGCGTTGTAGTCGTAGCCTGACGGCGGCGCGGCCTGGGCGTTGTGCGGATAGGGGGTTGGGTTTGTGGCCTGCTGACCGGGGGCGTAGGGCTGTGCCTGTTGTGGCAAAGTTGAAGGAACGACAGGTGCCTGGTTAGGGCCGGTGGTCGGGGCTTGGATCGTGGGTCGTTTGCGTCCGAGAATGAGCCAGGCTCCTGCAATCACGGCTAGAACGCCGCCGCCGGCAAGCCCCCAGCCCCACGCAGGGAAGCCGCCTGTGCTGTCGCTCCGAGATGATTTTGCTCCAGTTTTCTCATTCGACGGTCTGGATGGGCCGCCATCTGACGTCGAAGCCTTTGACGCCCCCTCCTTTTCCGCCGTAACCGTAATACCTTCATTAAAGAAATCAAGACTGTCAAGCACGACTTTGTTGCCGTCAATCTTACCTTTAGTTGTTTTAACAACCTTTCCTGGCATACTAATTACTATATTTGTCTTAGTATCGTTCGAATCATAGCCATTAGTAATTTTCGGCATGACAAAAATATACTTGTCGCCGTCGGTTGTGAACTTTATTTTATCACTATCAAAAGGTTCGTTTGTCGATACTCTGCATGTAATATGTCCGCGTTGAGAGGTTAGATCCTCAAATTTTGGATTTTTAATGAATCCGGCTTTTGCTTTCGTAGACAACTCAAATCCTTTACATGTTTGATTAATTTTCTTCATTGAATCAGTTGTATCTTCAATTTCTATCATAAATTTTGTACTACCGTCGGCTTTGAATTCGAGCGTCCCTTCAACGCGGCATGCGGATAGAAGGAAGACTGTAAAGGCTATCAAAACGGCCTTGATGAGGGAAGTCTTTTTTGCATGGACGGTCATGTCGAGCCTCCTCTTATTCCGGGAATCCGATGGCTTGCAAAGTCGTCGTAAGCCTATATCCTAGCGGCTCATAGACGCCGATTTGTTGTTCGGTCCAAAGAGGAGGAGCAGGTTCCTTTCCTTCGTAGCAGTAGCATCCCGCTCAGACTTGTCTTCTACCCGGAGGCCTTCCGTATCTGCTGCATGCAGCCTGCTTTAAGCAGGTTTTCTTCCTTTCGAGTGACGTCGTCTCGCGTTTCAGTCCTGTTTGTACTGACGATTAGTAAAGCAGAAAGGCTTCATGTCGCCGTTCTGCATTGTGTTAATAAGTGGGACACATTGCAGTTTTGCGATAGTGCAAGCAAAGCTAAACACATAGAGAACCATGTTCAGTGATCATAATGGATCTAGTAGAGGCGGAACTAAGCGCCTTTGCCTTAGCCCTCCTAAGGTCTTGCGCCGGAGCGTTTTGTGTTGTAGAGTGAGTGACGGGACCGCTAAACCTGCAGATATAGCGGTCGTCACGTCGTCAAACCGGCCGGGCAGGGCTTTCGTTTTGCCGGGGCGGCAGGTTGATCATATCGCCAAGCTCGCAGGAGCTGGCGTTTCATTGGGTTTGAAGGGGCTGCCGTCCCGTCAAACTTACGGTGAGAGTCGTGTTCGGCCGACTTAACAGGGCTGCTGTCTTGTCGGGTCGTCGAAGGCGGTTGCGTTCTTATTGACGCAGTGGCGCTATGTGTGTTGTCGGGCCCAAATCGGCTTGACTCTGCGCGGTGCCGCTTCACGGACAGTATTCAATTCACGCAAGTTAACAAGGGTCGGTGCGCTGGCCGGCAGGGCGAGCGCGCATCATGGAGGGATTTGTCATGTCGTATGCAATGGTTTCAGGCGGCGATGCGCTTCCGTTGCCGGAGTACGTTGATTTTGACAGCGCGCTGGTGCAGCTGTCGCATGTCAATGAGGCGTTGCATCGATCGCAGATCATGGCCGGAAGTGTCAACCCGGATTCGATGACTGGGGAAATGGTCGAAGCATGGAAGCGGGAGGTTGAAAAGCTGACTGGCGCGGTCCGGCGGGTCAGCGGGATGATTCACGCAGTGGTCCAGGCCATTGACTCCTACAAGTATCTTTATAGGCAGACCATTACGGACGTCAAAGGAATGCAGGAGGAGTGGGATGGGGATATGCGGGCTTTCAAAGTCATCGACGTTTTGGGCGAAGGTGCAACCGATGGCGAGGAGAAGAGGCTGAAGGACAAGCAGTTCGAGCTGGCGGGCCGGTACAACCGGCGCATAGAGGAGTTGGACTCGGAGGCCGAGACGTTGTCGAAGAAGATCGAATCGATTCTCGGCGACCTTGCCCTCTCCGCCGGGAAGGTAGGGGCCGGGGCCGGGCGGCGTCCGGACCGCAACGATCTAGGCGTGGCCCTTTTCGGAGGAGGAGGAATTCTCGGGGCCCAGACGATGGCGGCCAACGCCGAGGCCGACGCCGCTGACCTGTCCAGGCTCGTCTCCGACGTCGACGAGGACGGGGTTCCAACGAAAAAGGCGCTGGAAGAAATGAAAAAGAAGGGCTACCTTGACCGCCTCGGGACCGACCCCTACTTCTGCGCGGCCGTTGCTGCGAAGATCAACCCTAAACGGATGGCCGACCTGGGGCGCAAGATCGATGAAAAAGTCCGAGCCGGGATGGTTGTGAATGGACCTTCTTCGACGCGGTTTGATCAGCTTGGCGGACGAGCTGAGGATCTTCAACGGCTGTATGGAGGTTTTGGTGCGTCGGTGATGGTTGCGACCGGTTCGGTGCCACGGGGGCTAGACGGGGAGGCGAAAGACACGTGGGAGACATGGAAGAGGTTTTCCGAGAACGGCGGGGTGTCTATGAAAGTCAAGTCGGGGACTGAGTCGATGGCCCAATGGAGGAAAGATTACCTCGAATCCATCAAAGCCGCCGGACGCGAAGGATCCAAGGGAGCGCCTGACATGTTTCACTTCAACAAGGATACGCGGGGCTATGTCCATCTGGGGCAGATGATTGGCATGGGGGCCAAAGCCCACCCGGAGCTGACATTCTCCAACGAGTTCGTCAACGGCAAAGGCTCGGTCATGCACGACCTGCTCAAATGGGACCGCGAGCAAAAAGCAGACTACCGCGCGTCCTACAAAGACAACGTATATGTTCAGATGGCGGCCAAATACGGAAACTTTTCCACCTTCGAGGGGCTGGGCTCTCGTGATCCCGTGGCGAATATGATGTATGGGATGGATGGGGACCCCAAGGTCAGCCGGGAGTTTCTTGCCAGCGAGGTCGACGTGCCCGGAAACAAGGACCCGAACGTGGCCCGTTATCTTGTCGGGTCCCGGTATGCTCTGTCGCACGGGGCCTCTGCCTATGTCGACCACGGCGAACAGCTCGGACACATTGTGGACGAGGCGACCTCCGGCAAAGATGCCGTCCACGATCCACGCACCTTCACCGCCATCCGCGGCTACCTCCAAGGATATACTGAGGGTCTGCGCTCGGGTGGGATCAACGGCAGTGACCCCGGTCAGAGTCTGGGTGCCAAAGGCGAACCGCGCTTCGGGGCCGCCCACTACGGCCTGCGCTCATGGACAGGACAGATCCTCAAAGAATACACCGACGACCTCGCCCGGGAACTGACGAGCCCTTCAGGAGTCCAGTCCGGGGACGGGGCGGTCTACGACGTCAAAGACAAACGCTACCGGCTTGTTCTTCCGGCTTCGTTGGTTGACGACATGACACTGGCCAAGAGAGGGTTGTTTACTGATTTGGCTTTTGAGAATGGTGTGCGTGACACTAAAACCAGCGGGTTGCATGGGCGTCCGCCGGCGTTGTTGGAGCTGGCGAACAAGGCGACCCAGGGCATGTACCGCGACGGAGTCGAGGCGTGGCGGATTGATAGCAAGTATGGTCAGCATGTCGTTGGGCGTTATGGGGCGTTGTTGTCTCATTTGGAGTTGGCTGAGTACAACGCGGACGTCAACGTCGGGGAGGTTAAGGACAAAAGCCATTCGAATGTTCGAGGTTTGATCAACCACCTGACGAGCGCCATTCCGGCGGGCAAGGTTCCCGGCGGCAGCCAAGCCTTTCAGGCGGCTCAAGATGCGGCCTTCAACAAGTGGCTGTCTCTGGACAACCGCGCCGAGGCGGTCAGCGACCGCGACAATGCCGTCGAAACCATCGCGAACGGTCTGACTGAGTCAACTCCCGACGGCAAGTACAGCCCGGTGGATGCGATAAAAGTAGAGGCTCAACGGCAGAATAAGTATCTGGGAGAACCGCAGGCGCACTTTGTGACCTTGGAGGAGCTCTACCACCGGCTTCCCAAAGAGGAGAACTTCGTTGACGAGAACTATGTTTCTAAACATCAAACGGATCCTCAGGAGAACGAGGCGTATAGATTCAACGAACATTCTTACTGGAGTCATGAAGGAAGGAAGAGGGTGCCTGGCGTTACGAATATGCAGGACCAAATCGACAAGGCCTTTGACGGTTCACTTCGAGATTCGAAGTAGGACTCGTTTAGTTTTAGCGGTAGAACGTTTTCCTCCACCATTTTATATTGTTGAGGGCTGTGTCTACGAGCGTCGGGTCGAGGTTTGGCGCGTCGCGTGGGCTTTCGATGTAGATTTCGCAGATCCAGCCTTTCATACAGTCGACCAGCCATGCTTGGCTCCAGCGTTTGAAGAAGGCATGGTAGTAGGAGTAGCCGTATGCGGTGCGGCCGCCGATCTTTCTTGGTTTGACGAAAGGGGTGATGCCCCTTTTAGTCGAGCTTCCTTCGGGGTCGCCGCCGTACCGCTTCATATTCTCCTCCCTCCAATTCTTCGCCCCGTAAGACAGGTGAGTCGATCGAATGGCGAGTATCGCGCCGGCATTGGAGCCTTTGAGCTTCATTTTCAAAAGAAGATTCCTCTCTATGTCTTGCTCGCTGTACCCGTTTTTATAATTAGGCTCGCCCCAACCAGTCATTTCAAACTTGACTTGTGGCGCGACGATCGGTGAACCCGTTACTTTCGGCTCTCCGGAGCATCCCGCCAGGGCGAGAAGACACGCAAGCGTTGCCGCAACGGCTCTCGGCACACGCTTCGCCTGCGCCCAGCGGTTTGCTGCCATGTGTGGTCTTGGCCCGATTCTTCTGCCGTGGGTCATAATCGTCTGCTCTCTGATTGTTGGCGTCGTCCGCCGTTGGAATTCCTTATCGCATACCGAAGCAACTTGTGACAGATTTGCCGACGCAAGTTGCCTGAAAACCTTACTTCAATACTTTATACCAAAGCCTCTGTCCCGTGGACAGGTTGATTCCGACTTTTCAGACTAGAAACGCGAAGGATCGGCAGCAGATACCGCGCTAAGTACCGCGCTAAGGCCGTCGATAGCAAGACTGGCACAGTTGAGGCGATGACAGAAAAGTTTCTCGGCGACGGGAAGCTAACGGTCCGCCTGAGAAAGTCGCCCGTTACTCCCGGGGGAGTCGCAATGCCAACAATCTGAGCATGCGGCGAACTTCCTCACGCCCACGAGTATGAAAGACGTGATGAACCAGCTGTCCGAAAGCGAGCGCTACCTGACCAAAGCGGGAGGGGTGCCGTAGGATGTGGCCGATGACATGAGGGAATCTGAACGCTACTACCAAAAGCGTCATTGGGCCATAAGGGAAACGGCATCGCTGGAAATGGCAGCATGAAGCACGCGTATATGCGAGATCATCTAGGGAGCGAATGCCGACTGGAAAAGGCGGGCAGTTCAAAACGCAAAGTCTGATCCGTTTTCAATTCGCGAAAGTGAGGTCGACCTGAAGGGTTGTGTCCCGTTTGCTGCAAAGTCAATGCATGTGGATTGAGTTAAAGGTTCGTCGTCTTTGTAGACGGTAAAGGTCGTGCATGTGAAGTGGTTGAATGCCTTCATTAGTTGCCGATCGAGGTTTGATGTAATTTGCGCAAATTCCAGGTAGATATGGCGGCTTTGGTCTTCTTTGCCTCCGCCGCATTCGACGAACTACAGCCGGAACCCAACCTGTGGCCGGCGGCCGCCCTCTGACCGCAGTCGACCGACCCTTTCTGGCTAGAGTGGCCTCACCCGTCAGCCGCTCCGACGAGATCGGCTGATCTGACGAGACCCGCGCGCATCTACCATTCGCCGTTTCCCGATTCTCCCTCTACATAAACCAAGCTTTGACGAAGCCCTTACCCTGAAACTCTAACCAATGGGTCCTCCTCACGACTAAGAAAGACGGTCAAGACGTCGATGACCTGTCTGGAACGTCCTTGTCTCGTCTGGGGCTGGCCGACTTCCCAAGGAAGGACATCGTCGACGAGGCAAACGGCCCCATAAACGCCGCGCTACTCAGCAAGAAGCCTTCCGATTCGCCGAGCATTCTCACTGGACCAAAGAGCGGCAGGCTGACATTACTCCAGCAACGTCCACAAAGCACGCGATTGAAGAGACTCATAGAGAGTCGTTCCGAAAAGCCGAGCAAGGAGAATCTAATAGAAGGAAAATCTAGTAGGTAGTCGGGTCGGTGATATGCTTTCGCGTCCACCGGATGTCATCCAAGACTTTGGTGATCTGCGGATCAAGTCTTTCTGCTTCTACTGGGCTTTCAACATATACTTCACAAAAGTAGCCAGCTGGGCAGTCGACATACCATACCTGTGCCCATCTTTTGAAATCGTTTTCAAAATAGGAGTAACCGTACGCATTTCGGCCTCCTATCTTTCTTGGATGCTTAAACGGTCTAACTTCTAACTTGTGCGCCCCGGGTACCCCGTTTTCTCTAATTAGCTGTTTTCGCGAGGTCTTTTCGCTGTGCGACATTTTCCTTGAACGTATCGATAGAATCGATCCAGTTTCGGACCCTTTTAGTTTCATTTTAAGAAGGATATGGGGTGCTCCGGATTGTTCGCTACGTCCATGTGTGAAATCGTCCGGTTTACCCCAATCGTCGTTGTCGAACTTGACGGCAAGAACAAGAGCCTTCGAATCGACGTTAAGTGAGGCGCAGCCGCCGACCAGCAGAAGCAATGCGGACAGCAGCCCTGCGACTGCGCGGAAAGGGTGCGCCCGTGTGGTCGCGCGCCCGGGGCGGGATCGTGCGGGTTTCGGCGTCGTCTTGCCCGTTCGGTCTTTGTCCGATTCATCTTCGGCCGGCGGACAAGCGGGCGTGTGCGTCATGAACCGTCTGTGCATATGCATAGCGAAAGCCGTCACTTCTTGGGCAGAGAAGACTGCAGCATGTCGAAGCGCGTCGCCGAGTTGTTCTCCTGGGAGTCGAAGTTCTCGATTCCCGACTTGATTCCCGAGCCCAGGGTTGCGCACCCGTCGGCGATCTCCCGGGCGGCGCCGGCGAACAGCTTTATCGTCCAGTCGAGCGTCTTCCTTAGTGCGCTCGTCCCGTTGTTGTCGGTCTTCCATCCGGCGTTAACTGTGTCGGTTGGCAGGCTCGCGGCTATCTTTACGACGTCGCCGATGCAAGCGTCGATGCCTTTGCCGACGCCGTTGTAGTAGTCCGCGTCGTCCCATCCGGCGATGGCCTTGATTCCTGCCTTGTCGCGATCGAACTTGAGCTCGCCCATTGGAGTGTCCCTTTCATTGTGAGGTTTGACGATATGTGTTTCTCGGGGTCTGACGGTATGCGTTTCGACGTCTGGCGGCATGGATTCCGCCGCCTGGCGCCAAGTGTTTCTGCGGGCGACACGCAGCTCGACGCTTAGCGCCTAGAGGCACATAGCTCTTCCGCTTCGCCCGATCTGTAGATGTTTATGTCTGAGAGCTTACCGGCATTCCGCCGTCGATGGAAGAATGAAATCGACTTTCGCCTCTTTTGTTATAAAGAACATTCTCGGACGGGAAAGGGTATTTCGGACAGGCGGCGGAACGAGCGCTCCGGACATGCAATGGGAAGGGCTCTCGGGATGGAACGGGCTCTTTGGGATGTCGGGATGGAACGCGCTCCTTGGGATGTCGGGATGGAACGGGCTCCTTGGGATATGGGGGCTGGAGCCGGAATGGACTGCTCGGGATAGAGGAGAGGCCGCTCCTGACATGCAACAGGAACAGGGCGCTCGGAATGGGAACAGGGCGTTCGAGAAGGGGGAGATGCTCAGAGCGGGAGCAGGACGCTTGGAATAGGAACAGGGCGCTCGGGATCGAAACGGGGTTGCTTAGAACGGACGCGGGGAAAGCTGTTCGAGGGGCCGTTTGAGAAAAGTGTGAAGCTTTTGGAGCGTCGCGAGCGTCATGATGGGTGAGCCGTTCGGGAAAGGGCTGAGCCGTCGGTGATCTACTGCACCGGATCGCCGCTACCGACAAACAGGAGGTCCGTGTAATATTGATCGTTGGTACGTCCTGCCCAAAAGCAGGTCTGCCTCGGAACCGCGCAACCCGGTGCGGGGCCGATCGGAGTGTTAGCGAGGGTTATGGCGAAGAAGGATGGAGTCATCGAGGTTGAGGGGGCGGTCGTCGAGGCCCTCCCGAACGCGATGTTCCGCGTCGAGCTGGAGAACGGGCACGTTGTGCTCGCTCACATCTCCGGCAAGATGCGCCAGCATTACATCAAGATTCTCCCGGAGGACCGCGTGGTAGTCGAATTGACTCCCTACGACCTGTCCCGCGGGCGCATCGTGTACCGCTATAAGTGAGCCCCGATTTTCTATCGCCGCCAGTGCTCTGACGGCAAGGAAGTACAGCAATGAAGGTCAAGCCCAGCGTCAAGAAGATCTGTGACAAGTGCAAGGTGATCCGTCGCCACGGCCGCGTCATGGTGATCTGCGAGAACCCGCGGCACAAGCAGCGCCAAGGGTGAACCGGCGCAGCGGGTCTTCCCGCGTCAACCGCACTGCCCGCCGCAAGGCAACCTCCGGACCGAAGGCCGGGGCTCCGCTGTTCAGCGGGGGAGAGGCAGTGTTCCATACCTTCGGACTACCAAGGAGCTAAGAAATTGGCACGTCTATCCGGCGTCGATCTTCCTCGCGAAAAGCGGGTTGAGATCGCGCTCACCTATATCTACGGCATCGGCCGCACCCGCTCGGCGGAAACGCTCGCGGCCACCGGCATCAGCCCGGACGTTCGCGTCCGCGACCTCACCGAGGACCAGCTCGTCGCGCTCAAGAAGCACATCGACGAGAACTACAAGGTCGAAGGCGACCTGCGCCGCGAGGTTCAGGCTGACATTCGCCGCAAGATCGAAATCGGCTGCTACCAGGGCCTGAGGCACCGCCGCGGCCTGCCCGTCCACGGCCAGCGCACGAAGACGAACGCGCGCACCCGCAAGGGTCCCAAGCGCACCGTCGCCGGCAAGAAGAAGAAGTAAGCAGTAGGAGTAGATCATGCCCCCCAAGACCCGCCAGGCCTCTTCCGGCTCCCGCCGTCCGCGTCGCAAGGAGCGTCGCAACGTCGTCGCAGGCCAGGCCCACATCAAGTCCACGTTCAACAACACGATCGTCTCGATCACAGACCCGAACGGCGCCGTCATCGCCTCGTGCTCCTCGGGCCAGGTCGGTTTCAAAGGCTCGCGCAAATCGACGCCCTACGCCGCGCAGCTCGCCGCGGAGAACGCCGCCCGCGCCGCCATGGAACACGGAATGAAGAAGGTCGACGTCTTCGTCAAGGGACCCGGCTCCGGCCGTGAGACGGCGATCCGTTCCCTCACCGCGTCGGGCCTCGAGGTCACATCGATTTCCGACGTGACGCCGCAAGCCTACAACGGCTGCCGCCCACCGAAGCGTCGCCGCGTGTGACACACGGCCCGCCTCGGCGGGCCCTAAGCGGATATCCGCACTCCGCAGGCCGGACGGATGGCCTGCGGGCGACTGGACGTCAAATAGCGGGCGTCCATGAAAGGAAAGAATCGTGCTTATCGCACAGCGCCCTGTTCTCACCGAAGAGCAGGTCTCGGAGTACCGCTCGCGGTTCATCCTCGAACCCCTCGAGCCGGGTTTCGGCTACACGCTTGGCAATTCCATGCGCCGCACCCTGCTCTCGTCGATCCCCGGCGCGGCCGTCACATCGGTTCGCATCGACGGAGTCCTCCACGAGTTCTCCACGATCGCGGGGGTCAAAGAGGACGTCGCAGACATCATCCTCAATCTCAAGGAACTCGTCGTCTCCTCGGAAAACGACGAGCCGGTCCTCATGTACCTGCACAAGCAGGGCCCGGGAGAGGTCACGGCCGCTGACATCACGCCGCCCGCCGGCGTCGAGATCCACAACCCCGACCTCCACATCGCCACGCTGAACGATAAAGGCAAGATCGAGATCGACCTCACCGTCGAGCGCGGTCGAGGCTACGTCTCCGCCGCGCAGAACAAGGGAGAAGAGGACGAAATCGGCCGCATTCCGATCGATTCGATCTACTCGCCCGTTCTCAAGGTGTCCTACAAAGTCGAGGCGACTCGAGTCGCCCAGCGCACAGACTTCGACAAGCTCGTCGTCGACGTAGAAGTGAAGCCTTCGACGACGCCGCGGGACGCGCTCGCCTCCGCCGGCAAGACGCTCGTCGAGCTGTTCGGGCTGTGCGTCGAGCTCAACAACGAGGTCGAAGGAATCGAGCTGGGCCCACCGCCCGTCGTCGAAACCCAGTCCTCGGACCTGCAGCGGCCCATCACGATTCTCAACCTTCCCGCCCGCTCGCAGAACTGCCTGCAGCGTGAAGGCATCCGCACCATTGGTGAACTCATTCAACGCTCTGAGGCCGACCTCCTCGACATCCGCAACTTCGGCGCGAAGTCGATCGAGGACGTCAAGGACGAGCTTCTCAAGCTCGACCTGCGCCTGAAAGATTCGCCCGCTGGTTTCGTCTCCAGCTTCGGCGAGGAGAGCTACACGATGCAGTTCAGCGACGACTCGCAGGGCTGAAGCCCGATTTTTCATAGGAGACACTACTATGCCCAAGCCCACCAAGGGCCCGCGTCTGGGCGGCTCGCCCGCCCACCAGCGCCACATCATCGCGAACCTGTGCAAGGACCTCATCCGCCACGGTGCGGTCACAACCACCCAGACTCGCGCCAAGACCGTTCAGCCCCACATCGAGCGACTGATCTCGAAGGCCAAGCGCGGCGACACCTACAACCGCCGGCTCGCCCTTCGCGTCCTCCAAGACCGCGAGCTCGCCTACATCCTCTTTGAGGAGCTCGGGCCGAAGTTCGCCGAGCGCAACGGCGGATTCACCCGCATCATCAAGCTCGGCAACCGCAAAGGCGACAACGCGGCGCTCGCGCGCATCGAACTCGTGACCGAAAAGGTCTCGCCCAAGCAGTCAGCGGTTCGCGAAGCCGAGAAAGCCGCCAAGAAGGCTGCCGAAGCCCAAAAGCTTGCGAAGGAAGCCAAGGAAAGCGCCGACGCAGAGAAGGCTGCCGAAACCGCGGCCGACGCCGTCGAATCCAAGGAGGCAGATGGGGCCGCCAAGGAAACTGCGGCCAAGAACGACGCTGCGGCCAAGGGCAAAGCCGAGGTCGACGAGGCCAAGTGATCCTCGCGCGAGCCCATCGCGCGAAATCCATAATCTGGAGCGGGGTGCATAAGCACCCCGCTTCGCTTTTTACGACGACCTCAGACGAGGCTTCACAGTCGCTTCGGACGTTGTTCTTCGTGCGAACAGAAGAGGCTTCACAGCGACTTCGGACGAAGTTTCCCCGCTATCCCGAACAAAGTTCCACGGCAGCCTCGAGCAAAATTCGAAGAATGCTTGGCTATGGCGGTGGAGACAGCTAGGCTTGCAATGACGCCACCGCGACGCCGGCGACGTCCCTCAAGTTCGGCGTGGAATGAGAAGGGATCTCCTCATGGACAACACGGTCACCGCAGACCTGCCGGCCTACACGGCTGAAGAAGAAAAACTCGTCATTCGAAACAAAGACGGCATTCCCGTGGGCGTCAAACCCGACAACTCGTGGACGCTCCCGAAAATCGCACTGTGGATCTCGATAACCGCGATGGGCACGCTCGGATGGACGATGCTCGCCCTCGTGCGCGGCGAAGAGGTCAACACAATATGGTTCGTCATAACCGCGGTGTGCACATACGCCATCGCCTACCGCTTCTACGCGCTCTATGTTCAGCGCAAGGTCATGCGGCCCGACGACTCCAACGCAACCCCCGCGGAACGAATCAACAACGGCAAGGATTTCGACCCCACCCATAGAGTGGTGCTCTACGGCCACCATTTCGCTGCCATCGCCGGCGCCGGCCCGCTCGTCGGCCCGGTCTTGGCCGCTCAGATGGGATACCTTCCCGGAACGCTGTGGATCATCTTCGGCGTGTGCATCGCCGGGGCGATCCAGGACATGCTCGTGCTCTTCTTCTCCATGCGGCGAGGCGGGCGCTCCCTCGGCCAGATGGCGCGCGACGAAATCGGACGCGTCGGCGGGACC
>CAJPTB010000010.1 GCA_905373325.1 uncultured Ancrocorticia sp. | reverse complement strand
GATCCACGCATCGCCGCCCGCTTGCTCTGCGCGAGAACGGATCCGCGAATTTGCTATTTCCTTTGCTTTGCCTGGCAATCCGGGCAGTAGCCGTGATAAATGACCTCCGCCTCGTTGATTGTGTATCCGTGAGTGTGAGAAGCGTGAAGGCAGGGCTTCTCTCCTTTTGCACAAGGAACGTCTTCAATCCTCCCGCACGACCGGCAGATGGCGTGATGGTGATTGTCGTTCCGGTTGATCTCGTAATAGGTGACGGTTCCCGCCGAACGAACCTCTCGCAGCAATCCCGCCGTCGTCAGAGCGTGGACGATGTCGTAGACGGCCTGGACGGAAACCGAGCCGATCTGGTCGATGACCCCCTGCCGCAGGGCCTCGACGCTGGAATGCCCGCCCTTTTGCGCTGTGCGCAGAAGGGCCAAACGCGGCTCCGTGACGCGCAGCCCCGCATCGCGCAGCGTGTTCGAATAGTCTCTCATCGCTCCTGCGGCTCTCTCTCGATTGTTTGCACTGTGCAGTGAAGTGGAAGCTCCCAATGGGGACGTGGAGTTCCGGTGGGGATGCGAAGGCCTGTCCCGGTAGCATTGTAGTTGCTTGCGTCAGCCCTTGGGTACCCGTCGGCGTCGGTTCCGCCGGTAGGCCCACGGGCGTGACACGTCCGCACCGCAGCGGCGTGTCACACGTCGATTGGAAGGAATGCAATGGCTCCGCTTCACGGTCTGCCCGACGGCCCGGCCGCGGTCGTCTCGGGCCAGATTTCCGCCGAAGAGGCTTCCCGCCCGCTGTCCGTCCGGGACATGTTTCGCGTGGGAATCGGCCCTTCCTCCTCTCACACGGTCGGCCCTATGAGGGCGGGCCTGCACTTTGCCGAACATCTGAAAATCCCCGCGCAGGCGAGGCTCGGACGCATCGTCGTCGAGCTCATGGGATCCCTGGGCGCCACGGGAAAAGGCCATTCGACGGACAGGGCCGTCATGCTCGGCCTCGCCGGCCATTCTCCCGAGAGCGTGCCGATTGACGTCGTCGACGCCATCATGGGCGACGTCGAACGCACCGGCCTGCTGAGCGTGGCCGGAGCGGGGGAGGTCGGATTCGCAGCCGAACGCGACATTCTCTTCCTCCCGGGAAAGATCCTTCCCTTCCATGTCAACGCTCTCACTGTCCGCGCCTTCGCCGAAGACGGGGCGGTCCTCGGCGAGCGCACATACTATTCGGTGGGCGGCGGATTCGTCATGGAAGAGTGCGGCGACGCCGAAAGGGCCTCCGAGGCGCGCCCGCTCGCCGCAGCCTGGGACTGCCCGGCGGCCTCCCCGCCCCCGTATCCGTATTCGAGCGCTGCCCAGTTGCTTGGCCACTGCGAGCGCGAGGGGCTGAGGATCTCCGACGTCGTCAAAGCCAACGAGCTCGCGCTCATGGGCGAAGACGAGCTGCGGGCGGCCCTCGACGGGATCGTCGCCGCGATGCGCGAGAGCATCGAAGCCGGTTGCACGACGACGGGGCTGCTGCCTGGAATCCTCAAAGTGCGCAGGCGCGCCCCTCGGCTTCTGGCCGACCTGCGCGCCCGGCAGGCCTCGGACGACGGCGACGAGCTGGCCGGAATGGACTGGATCAACCTCTACGCGCTCGCGGTCAACGAAGAGAACGCCGCGGGCCACCGCGTGGTGACCGCGCCGACCAACGGGGCGGCCGGCGTGATTCCGGCGGTGCTGGCCTACTACATACGCCGCAGGGGCGGCTCTGCCGAATGTGTGCGCCGGTTCTTGTTGACGGCGTCGGCCGTCGGCGGCCTCATCAAGACGAACGCTTCGATCGCGGGCGCCGAGGTCGGATGCCAGGGAGAAATCGGATCGGCCTGCGCGATGGCGGCGGCTGGCCTCGCCGAGGCTCTGGGCGGCGAGCCGCGGCAGGTGGAGAACGCTGCGGAGATCGCCATGGAGCACTGCCTGGGGCTGACGTGCGACCCGGTGGGCGGGCTCGTCCAGATCCCCTGCATCGAGCGAAACGCCATCGCCGCGGTGAAGGCGATCAACGCCGCGCGAATGGCGCTGTGGGGCGACGGGCGGCACGCAGTCTCCTTTGACGCCGTCATCGAGACCATGCGCCAAACGGGAGAGGACATGCTCTCCAAGTACAAGGAGACCAGCCGCGGGGGCTTGGCCGTCAACGTCGTCGAATGCTGACCTCGAGCGCTCCGAGGAGGTCGTCGACGAGGTCCCGCCAATGCTCTAGGCCGACGCTCAGGCGGAGCAGGTCGTCTGTCAGCCCGTAGCCCATTCGCCTCTCCCGCGGGACGTCTGCGTGCGTCTGGACGGCAGGGCATGTGATGAGCGATTCGACGCCGCCGAGGGATTCGGCGAAGGTGAAGATGCGCACCGATTCGAGGACCTTCGGCATGTCCACGGACTTGTTCGGGACGAAGCTCAGCATTCCGCCCCTGCCGGTGTAGAGCACGCGGTCGATGAGGGGGCTCTCTTCGAGGGCGGCCGCGACTTTTCGCGCGTTGTCCTGGTGGCGCTCCATGCGCAGGGCGAGCGTCTTCATTCCGCGCATGAGCAACCAGCTGTCGAAGGGGCTGAGGGTTGCGCCCGTCATGTTGAGGCGGACGGCAAGTTTCTCGGCGAGGTCCTCGCGGGAGACGATCACGGCGCCCGCCAAGACGTCGTTGTGCCCGCCCAGGTACTTCGTGGCGGAGTGAAGGACGACGTCGGCCCCCGATTCCAAAGGCCTTTGAAAGATCGGCGTGTAGAAGGTGTTGTCTACGGCCACGACCGCGCCTGCCCGATGGCCCAGATCGACGATTCGTTCAATGTCGATTTCGACCATCATCGGGTTGGTGGGCGTCTCGATGAAGACGAGGTCTGCCGGCTTGGCCAGGGCGTCGCACAAGCCTTGTTCGCCCATGGTGAAATCCACGTCGTAGACGCCGGTCCTGGCAAGCTCGTCGAAGTAACGAAACGTTCCGCCGTAGATGTCTTCGGCGGCGACGATACGCGAGCCAGGGGCCGCTAGAGAGACGACCAGCTCGGCCGCAGCCATGCCCGACGACGTCGCGAATCCCGCTGTGCCGCCTTCGATCTGCGCGAGCGCGCTTTGCAGGACGTCGCGGGTCGGGTTGGCCGTGCGGGTGTAGTCGTATCCCGTCGAGGCGCCCAGTCCCGGGTGGGCGTAGGCCGTGGAAAGGTAGATGGGCGTGGTCAGCGCGCCGGTGCCGGGGTCGCTCGACGTGCCGATATGCGCCAGAACCGTCTCGGCGCGGCGGGAGGCCCTTTCGCGGCCGGAGGCTTCGTCGCGGGCGCTCACGAATCCCCCTCCGTCCGCTCGGCGGCCTCGTTCTGCCGGGCCCGCGAAGCTTCCTGAGAATCGCCTGGGGACTGAGCGTCGGTTGACGATGCCGACCCGGCCGAAGCTCCGGAATCGTCCGAAGTCTCAGGACCGGCTGACGCCTCCGTGTCGATCGGCTCCGCAGAGTCGATCGGCGCCGTTTCGAATGTGGCCGTCGCCGGAGCCGAAGCGGGCTCGTCGTCGGACACCGATTGCGCTTCGACGGCGCGGCTGAGCCGATCGACCGCCTCCTTCAGCGTGCTCCGCGGGCAGGCGATGTTGATGCGGGTATACCCGAGGCCTTCGTCTCCGAAGATGGCGCCGTCGTCGAGCCAAAGGTCCGCTTCGTTGACTATGAACTCGTCAAGCTCGCCCGCCTCGATCCCGAGGTTGCGGATCAGCTCGCGGCAGTCAAGCCAGGGAAGGTATGTGCCCTCGGGTTCGACGAGCTCGATCCCGTCGATTCCCTCGAGCGCCGCCGCCAGAAACTCCAGGTTTTCGGCCATGTGCTCTCGGAAGGCGTCGAGCCATTCCTCGCCCTCTTCGTAGGCGGCGCGGCATGCGGCGAGGCCGAGGGCGTTTGGTTCGCTGTAGCCCGCGGCGTTCGACTCGCGGATGAAATCCTGCCGCCGCTTCCGGTCGGGGACGACGATGTTGGCGAGTTGGAGCCCGGCGAGGTTGAAGGACTTCGACGGCGACGTGAATGTCGCCGTTCGATTCGACATGCCCGGCAGGGAGGAGAACGGCGTCGTGCGGATGCCCGGATAGGTCAGATCGGCGTGGATCTCGTCCGAGAGGACGATGACGTCGAGTTTTGCGGCGAGGTCGGCTAGTCCGAGCAGCTCCTCGCGGGTCCACACCCGGCCGACCGGATTGTGGGGGTTGCACAGGATCATCGTCCGGGCGCCGGAATCGACGAACGTCGTCTCGAGGGCGGCGAGATCGCGAACGTATTGCCCCTCCCCATTGCGCGCGAGAGGCGCGTTGACCGCGATGCGGCCGTTGTTTTCGACGATTGACCGAAAAGGATAGTAGACGGGCTCCTCGATGACCACGCCGTCGCCGGGCTCCGTGAACGCCCTGACGGCGTATGTCAGAGCCGGGATCACGCCCCCTGTGGCGACGATCGACATCGGGTCGACGTCCCACCCGAAGCGGCGGGACTGCCAGGCGGCGACCGTCTCGAAATAGGATGCGTCCGGACTCGTGTACCCGAAGATTCCATGGGCGACGCGATCGTGAAGCGCCTGGACGACGGCGGGGGCCGTCCGATGGTCCATGTCCGCAACCCACATGGGCAAAACCGTCTCGGGGTACCCGCGGCGCTCCCGGGCGTCCCATTTCAACGACTCCGTGTTCTCGCGGTCAATGAACGAATCGAAGTCGAACTCTCTGGCCACCTGCACGCCTTTCTCCTGGTCGTTGAAGCATCGATGCGGTTTCAGGCGCCTGCGGCGAGCGCAATGCACGGCCCGGAACGGCGTTCCGGTCGGCTTCGACAGCCGCCCATCGACCGCGAATCTAGATTACCAAGAACCCAGATTGCCAAGAACTTGAGCTGCTGAGGACTCGGGTTGCCAAGAACTCGGGCCGCTGAGGACTTGGGCGATTGAAGGACTATCGAGAGGGCGCGAGCCGGTCGGTGCCGTCGGTCTCGTGCGTCTCATGGAAGACCGTCGGAGAACAGGTACGCCAAGAGGGAGGCCAAGGCTATCGCGAGGGCGGCCGCGAGGTAGGCGAAGGCCGTGCAGGTGAAGGCCTTGCGTGTGTTGCCCGTCTTCCGCCCGTCGCTCAGTGCGGCGTGGCCGGCGACTATCCCCAATATGGAGACAAGCGTGGGAAAAACGAAGCCGAGGGAAAAATTTATGATATACGCGAACATGTTCGCGATCGCTCCGAGGCTCAGAAGGCTGAACGTCAGCGACGCCGTTGCAAAGGGATTTCTCGGGACGGCAGGCTGGAGGCCTCCGCGAACCGGTGTCTGAGGGGCTTGACCTTGAGGAAACTCGTCTTGCTCGGCAGCGGAGGCTGACTGGTCCACGGCCGAGGCTGCTTGCTCAGCGGCAGAATCGGGGGCCTGAGACGATTGTGCGGGGTTGACGTCTTGGAGGTCGTCGTGGGGCGCCGACATCGATGTCCTTTCTCCCAAATGCCGTGATTGTTCGACGAATAGACCGCGGCTGGAAAGGCTGGGAGCGTGATCGCCGTCCGAGCTTGATCCAGAATAGCGCGCGCACTCCTAAGGGGGAAATGCACGAGATGGTTCGCCGCGGCGCTCGCACTGCAGGGCGAGGCCGCGTCGCTCAATTCGGCGTCTGTTTCCTCGGCGTTGCCCCTACTGGAAGCGTGTCCATTTGAGAAGAAGCGGCGTGACGACGAGCCCTAGGTACCCCAGTGTCAAGCCTGCGCGGGCCATGCCCTCTCCCGACTCGCCGGTTTTTCGGACGGAGTGCAGCGCACAGTGCCCGCAGACGATTCCTGCGGGCAGGAAGACGAGCCAGGCAACTATCCATCCGCATATGCTGAAGACGAGCGAGCAGATGGCGAGCGAGCTCGTTTTCCGTGAGGGCGGCGGGCCGAACCCCCATTGTTGATAAGGCTGCGGCGCCGTGCCGTAGGGGAAATTCGACCAGTGGCCCGCGTGCGGCCCCTGAGCTTGTTCGTAGCCATCATGGGCAGGCCAATGGCTGTCGGTGGCGGGGCCATAAGGGGGAGGAATCTGTCCATATACATCCTGGATAGGCATTTGAATGTCTTGGATGTATTGATCTTGCATTTGGGTACTTTGAGACAGATCAGCCCAGCTCTGGGTATGAATCTCCGAGTCGGTCCCGTTGCTCCTCTCTTCGTACGAAGAAAAGGATTCGCTGTTTTTATCTGCCTCTGAATTCCATTCGTTTGGAACTGACATAGTGAAATCCTTATTTTTGATTTCTTAATTTTGGTTATATGTTTGTGGTTTTTGAATTCTGTTACTTGTGCAGCTATGCCGCAAACGGTCATCGTGACGCCGTCTTTATTCAACCGATCGTCCCTTTTTGGCCTTGGCTCGCCTCCCTCGGCTGACTTGCCGATGAGAACAGGGCTTTCGTTTGGCGCCGCTGTCGCTGCGTCGCTTGATTCCGTCCCGGAGGCAGGGGGTTCCTGTCCTTGCCGCGCGGAAATGTTGTCAGGACGATGATATGCGTGTATGCCGCTCGCCACAAGGGCGACGAGGGCATTCACGGCGTGCCCCGTGACGAGTCTCGCGAAAGGCGGGAATGCGTTGGTTGGAACCCGTGGCGGTTTCGGACGCGTGTGGGTTGGGTGCGGCCTGCGGGAAATGCGGTGCGGGGCCCAGAGTGCCGTTCTGGGCCCCGCACCGATTGCGAATCTTGATTGCCCGGACGCGGCGGTGCAAGTGCGCCGAACCGGACTGCCGTGAGGGCGCCGGGCGGTTCGCGCCTCCGACGCCGCGTGGGATTCATCCGAGTATGTCCGCGATTCCTTTTAAAACCGTGATTACGAGCGCGGCGAGAATGACCGTAATGTAGCCGATGACCGTGCCGGCAATGGCTTCGGGCTTGCCTCCTTTGCCCGTCTTTCGAATGTCGTTGAGAGCGACGTGCCCGAGGATGACGCCCGCTATGGGCAGGAGGAGGGCCAGGGCGGGGATTCCGAGCAAGGCGGTCACGATGCCTAGAATGCTGCACGCCAGCGAGGCGATTGCCAGAGGGTTCATCCCGCTGGCGACCGGCTGGCGGCTTCCGTAGGCCGCCGAATGCGGCGCCTGTACTTGGTTTTGTGAGAAAGCCCCCTGGTTCTGTGGGAAACTAGGCGTCTGCGGCTGTGGAAGGCCTTGGCCGCCCGCCTGTGGGCTCTCGTTTGGCGACGACTTCTGTTCTGGTTCTTCGTTTGGCAACGACATCGTTCTCCTTTCTCTCGATGTTTCCGGTCTTGTGGCGACTCGGACAGCACCTGATGCCCGCCGGCGCGAGCGGCCTCGAAGTGCAAATTCATAGTAGCGTGAAGCCCCCTAAGGGCAAAGTTGAGATACTGTTCGATTCAGCCCGCGCTTGCGCTCATGCGCAACGCTTTTGCGTCCTGACGGCTCCAAGCGAGCCTGCATCCT
This sequence comes from uncultured Ancrocorticia sp., assembly GCA_905373325.1. GTDB lineage: Bacteria > Actinomycetota > Actinomycetes > Actinomycetales > Actinomycetaceae > Peptidiphaga. Next base: position 6,904 of record CAJPTB010000010.1, on the reverse strand, counting down.
CGGGCCTGCCCGAAACTCAGACAGGCCCGGTGCGTCAGGCCGCCAGCGACAGCCGTGTCGCAAATCGGCGACATCGGTTTTTTCGCTCATGTCGAAATCAACCTCTAAATTGTCGAAGTATCAATGAATACTGGCCGTCGGGGAAGAACCGCCGATTCGCCTGCGCAAACTCAGTGTGTCGCAAACACTAGAAAACGAAGTCGATCTCTGGCACGCTGTTTTTATCTGGATTGAAGCGGTCCACACTTCCACAACTCAAATAACTTCATCGCATTGCGACCATGCCGGATCCGAGGCGTGCGGCTTTCGTTCCCACCTTCAGCGGTCGCCGCAACGTAAACCGTCTTTGCGCGCACCCGTCGCGAGTTCGGAAAGGGTCAAGCAACGAGAAGCCTGAGCCGTTTGACGACGGCGTCGGGCGTCGCGGCAAACCGCAGAAGACAACCACGCAAGCTTCTGGGTCCGGCCTCCGCCTCGCGAGGGGCGGCGATGAAAGACCACGACAGGAGATAACCATGAACTATCCCCTTTTCGCCGTCGACCTTACAGCGATCGGGGCATTGGCGTTCGCGCTGTACTATCCACGACACAGGCGCAAAGACTTGGCCGTCGCCCTTCTGGGCGTCAACATCGGAGTTTTCGCCGTGACCACGGCTTTGTCCACGGCGACTGTGGGCGCGGGGCTGGGGCTCGGCCTATTCGGCGTGCTCTCGATCATCCGCCTGCGCTCGACCGAGCTGAGCCAGGTCGAGGTTGCATACTACTTCGCCGCCCTCGCCATCGGGCTCATCGGCGGAATGGGCGAAGGCATGTCCCTCGGCATCGCGGCGCTGCTCATCGCCGCGATCATCTTCGCCCTCGCGGTGGCCGATTCGAAGCTTGTGATGACGGGTTCGAGCCACATGACGCTGGTCGTGGACAGGGCCCTTTCCAATCCGGAAGAGCTTGCGCGGTACATTGAGCGTCGCACCGATATGAAAGTGCGCGAAGTGAGCATCGTCAGGCTCGATTACGTCAATGACTCCACCATGGTCGACGTCCGCTGCTCGAAGGGGCGGGCCCAGATCCGGGAGACGAAGTCGTTGAGGGCAGCCTGATGGCGGTGATGTCTATGACGGGTGCGAGCGAAGCAGAGGCCAAGTTGAGTCCGAAGAGGGACGGATTCGAGCTGTTCGGCTTGCCGGAGATCTCTCTCCATGAGCTGTCTGCACGGGCCGAGCTGCTCAAACGGACCGACCGCAAGTACCTCGTCCCAGACAGGACGGTCGCCGAGATGGTCGGCTTTCTCTGCGACATCGGGGCCTGCGCCTTGACGATCGACGGGCTTCAGACCTTCAGCTACCTCTCGGATTACTACGACACACTGGACTTCGCCCTCTATCGCGCGGCCGCCACCAAGCGCCGTCGGCGTTTCAAACTCCGCTCCCGGATCTACCTCGATTCGGGGCTGCACTTCATGGAGCTCAAGACCCGGTCCGGGCGAGGCCAAAACGTCAAAGACCGTCTGCGGCTGGAAGACGTCCGCTCGAAGGACTGTTTCTACCGCGGAGACCCCGCCGAACCGCTCACGCGTTCGGAGGTGCTCCCTTGGGCGGCCAAGCTTCTCGTCAGCCGCGGCGTTACGGCCACTCACAGGGAGGGGCTCAGAACCCTGGCGAGCCTTGTGCCGTCGAGCCGCTCGTACTACCGGCGCTCGACGGTCTGCCTCCCTGACGATTCCAGGTTGACGATCGACCGGGGCCTCGTGCTTGCGGGCCCCGGAGAGGACTCCGGGTTCGAGTTTCCCGAAGTGGTGGTCGAAACCAAATCCAGCGGACGCACATCCGACGTCGACCGGTGGCTGTGGTCCCGCGGCATACGGCCGTCCCGAGTGTCCAAATACGCCATTGGCACGGCAATCGTCCATCCCGAGCTGCCAGCCAACCGCTGGCATTCGACAATGACCAAACTAGGAATAAGGAGATAGCTATCCGATGACTGGGAAAATCCATAGACACGCGGCGGCGGTCCTCGCCGTCGGGGGCCTCGCCCTGGCCGGATGCGGCGACGGGAAGTCCGACACGAACGGAACGAAATCGACGTCCAAGGGGTCGTCGATTGTGGGCTCTGGCGAGACCGACGGATTGAAGATCCTCGATTCGCTGCGCAACGTTTCGGGAAAGAAAGTCCCCACGGGAGGCGACATTTACGCGTCCTCCGTCAAGCCGAACGGGGCCACTCCCGAGGCGGTCATGGCGGAGAACCAAAAACCGCACGCCGATTCCAACGACGCCGATTACAAGGAGTCCTCCGCGACGACGATCCAGCTCGACGGCACGCCGAAGGTTTCGGGCAAGGGCGCGAGCGCGACGCAGGACTCCGTGACCATCAAGCAGGACGGCACCTACGTGCTCTCAGGCTCCTTCAACGGGACGGTCACGGTCGAGGCGCCGGACACGGCGAAGGTGAAAATCGTCCTCAAGAACGCCAACATCTCCTCGTCCAAGGACTCGGCCATTCGGGTGAAGACGGCCGACGAGGCGGTCGTCATCGCCGCAGAAGGCACCTCCAACAGCCTGTCCGACACGTCGAGCTACGCCGGCAATGCGAAGGGGCCGTCGGCCGCCCTCGCGTCGTCCGCGGACCTCACCGTCGGCGGCAAGGGCGAGCTCAAGGTCACCGGGAACGCCAACGACGGCATCTCCAGCTCCGACGGCCTCGTCGTGACCGGCGGGAAGATCAGCGTCAGCGCCCCCGACGACGCCGTGCGCGGCCAGGACTACGTGGTCATAGCCGGCGGCACGCTCGACGTCAACGGCAAGGGCAACGGCATCAAGTCCGAAAACGAGACCAAGTCGGGCCGCGGATACGTGCTCGTCACGGGCGGCGACCTGACGATCAACGGCGGTTCGTCCAACGCCGTGAACGCGAAAACCGAGATCGTCATCGCCGGCGGCAATATCAAGATTGCGGGCTCCAAGGAGGGCATCGAGGCGGCCCACGTCCTCCTTGCGGGGGGCAAGGCCGACGTCAAAACGACCGACGACGGCATCAACGCCACCGGCGTCAGGCCCTGGCTCTCCGTTTCCGGGGGCGAGTGGCGTCTGGACACCGGGGGCGACGGCTTCGACTCCAACGGCGCCGCCTACATCGGCGGGGGAAAGATGACGATCTACGGCCCCACCGACACGCGTGCGGCCTCGCTCGACGCCGAGACCGGCCTTGAAATCGACGGCGGCACCCTGTTCGCCGCGGGCCCCTCGGGCATGGACGAAACGCCGTCGTCGGGCTCGTCTCAGACGGCGATCAAGGTCGACGCCGCGGTCAAGGCGCAGACCACCGTCACCGTCGTCGAATCGGGGGGCAAGGAACTGGCCAAGCACACCCTCACGAAGGACGTGAGTTCGATCTTCTTCTCCTCCGCCGACCTGGCGAAGGGCAAGGAGTACAAGATCGTCGTCGACGGCCACGAGATCGCCAAGGCCAAAGCCGGCGACTTCAAGTAGGGCGAATCTGCGCGGGCCCGGCCCGCCGTCTGCCTTCCAGACGCGAATCCCGCGGAACATTTCCAGGCGTTCCGCGGGATTCGCCTTTTCGGACGCCGCCGATTGCAAGCGAGTCTGGCGCGGCCGGGTCGAATCGCTTTGGTCGACATAAAACAAAGTTCGAGACTGTTCCCAGAAAAGCTTCGGATAAAACATTGGGAAAATCGAGCTGCGTTTCTCATTCTTGACGGGTTGGCGAGGCAACGCCCGCGGCTCGGAGCGTCCGGGCGTGCGGGGCTCGCAAGAAGGAGGCAGTATGGACGTCCAACTCTTTGCCCTTGACATAGCGGCGATATGCGCGCTCGCGTTCGCGCTGTACTATCCGCGCCATCGGCGCAAGGACCTCGCGGTCGCCCTTCTGGGCGTCAACGTCGGTGTGCTGGCCGTGACCACGGCTTTGTCCACGGCGACTGTGGGCGCGGGGCTGGGGCTCGGCCTATTCGGCGTGCTCTCGATCATCCGCCTGCGCTCGACCGAGCTGAGCCAGGTCGAGGTTGCATACTACTTCGCCGCCCTCGCCATCGGGCTCATCGGCGGCCTCGGATCGGGAATGCCGTTCGCGGCGGCGGCCGCTCTGATCGGCGGCGTCGTTCTCGCGCTCGGCGTCGTCGATTCCAGCCGCGTCATGTCCGGCTCCCGGCACATGGCGATGGTGGTCGACCGCGCTATCGACGACGCCGACGAGCTCGCCCGGTTCATCGAGGCGCGCACGGGCATGGCCGTGCGCGAAGTGAGCATCGTCAGGCTCGATTACGTCAACGATTCCACAACGGTCGACGTGCGATGCGGCGGGAAAGCGGCCGTCGAAAGCGCTCGGCTCCGAAACCTGAGGGCCGCCTGATGGCGGTTCCGGACATGCGGACCGCCGACGCCGTCGGCGAATCTTTCGCGCGGCTGCCGGAGATCGCCCTCGACGAGCTTTCCGCCAACGCCTCGCTTCTCACGAGAATCGATCGCAAATACCTTCTTCAGGCCGACGTCGCGGCAGACCTCGTCGCCTCGCTGGCGGCAAATGGGGCGCGCGCGTTGGCCATCGACGGGCAGTCGGCCTTCGGCTACCTGTCCGACTACGACGACACGCCCGATTTCTCCCTCTATCGCGCGGCCGCCACCAAGCGCCGCCGGCGTTTCAAGCTCCGCTCCCGGGTCTACCTCGATTCGGGGACGCACTTCCTCGAATTGAAGACTCGCTCGGGGCGCGGGCACAACGTCAAAGACAGGCTCCGTTTGGAGGACGTCCCGGTGAGCGCCTGCGCGGCCATGCGCCATGGGCGCAGCAGCGTGAAACGCCCCGATCTGCTTGTTCGGCCCGAAGTGCGCGAATGGCTGGCTGAACGCCTGGCGGACAGAGGGATCGCAGAAAGTCGGCGCGAGGCGCTGAGGGTCGCGGCCAGCCTGATCCCGGCGGTCCGATCGGTGTACACGCGTTCGACCCTTTGCCTTCCCGGAGGCTCTCGGCTGACGGCCGATCGCGGCCTCGTCCTCTGCGCGCCCTCGGGCGGCGTGCGCGTCGAGGTTCCGGGCGTCGTCGTTGAAACGAAGTCCGCCGGGCGGGCCTCCGCCGCCGACAGGTGGCTGTGGCGCAGCGGACACCGCCCGCTGAGGATCTCGAAATACGCGCTCGGCGTCGCGTCGATCCATCCCGAATTGCCCTCCAACCGTTGGAACAGGGCGATGAAAAGACTAGGAGACGAAAGAACATGAAGAAGAATCTGAGAAGGAAATTCGCGGCCGTCGCGCTCATAGCGGGAGCGGCTCTGGGCGGCTGCAAAGTCGGCTCTTCGGAGGCCTCCGAGGTCGGCGCGGCCTCGAACTCGTCGGCGGGCTCCGCAAACGTCGCCGCAACGGACGGCGACGGTTTGAAGACGCTCGACTCCCTGCGCAACGCGTCCGAGAAGTCTGTTCCCTCCGGCGACGTGTATTCGACGACGGTGACGGCCGCCAAGGCGACCGTCGAGAGCGTCATGGCTGAGAACCAGAAGCCGCACGCCGATTCGAACGACGCGCAGTACGACGCCGCCTCGGCGACCAAGGTCTCGCTGAACGGCGCGTCCGCTTCGGTCGAAGGCTCCGGCGCCGCGGCGAGCGAGGGCAAAGTGACGATCTCCTCGGCTGGAACCTACGTGCTTTCCGGCAAATTCACCGGCCAGATCCTCGTGACGGCCGCGGATTCCGACAAGGTGAAAATCGTGCTTGACGGCGCCGAGATCTCGTCTTCGACCGACGCCGCGATTCGCGTGAAGAGCGCCGACGAAGCGGTGGTCGTTGCCGCCGAGGGCACCGTCAACTCCGTGTCCGACACCTCGAAGCACGCTGATTCCAGCGGCCCCACGGCTGCGATCGCCTCTTCGGCGGACCTGACGCTCGGCGGCGCCGGGACGCTCAACGTGACCGGCAACGGCAACGACGGCGTCTCCAGCTCGGACGGGCTCGTCATTCTGGGCGGCAAGATCAACGTCAAGGCCGCCGACGACGCCGTGCGCGGCCAGGACTACGTGGTCATAGCCGGGGGGACCCTCTCCCTTCAGGCAAAGGGAGACGCGGTCAAAGCCGACAACGAGACCGCCTCGGGCCGCGGATACGTGCTTGTGACGGGCGGAAACGTCACGGCGTCGGCGGGATCCGACGCGATCGACGCGACGTCGGACGTGATTCTCGCCGGAGGCTCGACGAAGGTGGCGAAATCGCAGGAGGGCGTCGAGGGCGCCACAATCCTCCTGGCCGGAGGCTCGGCGGCCATAACTTCCAGCGATGACGGGCTGAACGCCACCGGCGGCGACTCGCCGTGGCTGTCCGTGACCGGCGGCGACTGGACGGTCAACGCCCAAGGCGACGGATTCGACTCGAACGGCGCAGGTTACATGAGCGGCGGAAAGATGACAGTCTGGGGGCCGACGGCCGGCGGAAACGGCGCCATCGACGCCGAAAGCGGCCTGACGATGGCCGGGGGCGCCCTTTTCGCCGCGGGATCCCAAGGCATGGACCAGGCGCCCTCGACGCCCTCCGCGCAGGCCTCGATCAAAGTCACCGGCCAAGCGAGCAAAGGCTCGACTTTCGCTGTGTTCGATTCGAACGGCAAGCAGATCGCCTCCTACACGCTCGCGAAGAACGCGGGCTCCTTCGTGTTCTCCTCGCCCGACGTCGTCAAGGGAAAGAAGTACACGATCAAGGTCGACGGCGAGCAAGTCGTGACCGCGACGGCCGGAGACTACGACGAAAACCGCATGAGCATGCCGGGAGGCGGGAGGTAACCGGAGGCGGAAGACAAAGGGGCGGAGGCGGCTGATGACGGGAGGCGGTGGGCAAATGGGAGGCAGCCGATGACGCGAGGCGGCGGGCAAGGGGGAGGCAGCCGATGACTTTGATCGAGGCCTGCGCGG